>NZ_JAUBTT010000002.1:0-108059 GCF_036705125.1 Microcoleus sp. B7-D4 | reverse complement strand
AAGAAGGGGAGTAGGGGTTGACTTTGAGAAGACTCTTGTCCCCCCCTTAAGAAGGGGGGCTAGGGGGGATCGATCGCAATGATGGAACTGAACCAACCGCGTGCTAGCATCAAATAGCATAAACGGGACTTACACAATCCGACCCAAGAAATCTCGCTTTTAGCTGAGTCTCGATCCCCCTCGCATCCCCCTTAAGAAGGGGAGTAGGGGTTGACTTTGAGAAGACTCTTGTCCCCCCCTTAAGAAGGGGGGCTAGGGGGGATCGATCGCGCGGTATACTTCATAAACCTGCAATCTGCTATATCAATATTCACCAACCAATGGTTCAGTTAAATCCAGAATCTTCTCAAACTGAAACTTCGTCACCCAATTTCTGAGAGTTTGAAGCTCGAAAGTGTGAGATTCAGGAATCTCCTTTAGGAGTTGAAAAACTAATTCCGCATCCGCGTCAATAGCTGCTTCATATAATTTTACTATCCATTCTTTTGACATCGCTGCTAATAAATCAGTGAAATTTAACGGTTCTCCAGTCACATTAGAAGGGGGAGAGGGTAGGTCTTGCTCCTGATAAATATAATCGACCCCCAAATGTTTAGCCAGGATGTCAAAAAGGGCTTCTGTGTGGAACGGTTTTCGCACAAAATCATCACACCCAGCCGATAAAATAACTGCCTTTTCTTCTTCCCACACGCTAGCTGTCAGGGCAATAACAGCCGTAGCTTGACCTTTGATAGTGCCTTTAATCTGTTTCGTGGCTTCATAACCATCCATAATGGGCATTCTCATGTCCATCCAGATGAGATGCGGTGAGTAGGAGTCCCAAAGTGCGATCGCTTCAATACCGTTACTCGCTTCTTCCACCTCAAAACCAACAGGTTTGAGGAGTTTAACTAACAGTTGCCGATTGTAATCTCGATCGTCCACCACTAGGATGCGATATTGGGGCTGGTTAGGGGCGAGGGCAACGACGCGACGATGGTAGGGTTGGTTTTGAATTGTGCTGGCATCAGCGATGCCCACAGGAATGTCAAATTTAAATGTTGTGCCCGTTGTGTCTTCTAAAAATTCCTTGAGAGGCCTTCCAGGGGTGAAAGCTTTGCCGCCGCTGATAACGGTGATTTCACCTCCCATCAAGCGGACAAATTGACGGCTAATCGTCAGTCCTAATCCGGTTCCTTGCTGCACTTTTTGACCTGATGCTGTTTGTACGAAGGGTTTGAATAGTTTCTCTAGTTCGTCTGCAGCGATGCCAAGTCCGGTATCTTTTATTTCAAAGATAATGGTTGTTTGTTGTTGGTTTGTGGTTATTTGTGTTTGGGCTTCACTTTGGGTTTTGGCCTGTTTACTTTTTAGTTCTACAGATACGCTTCCCGAAGGAGTAAACTTAATGGCATTACTGATTAAATTAATCAGCACTTGCCGCAACTTAACTTCATCAGCATAGATATATTTAGGAACTTCGGCAGCACATTCAAACAGTAATTGTAAGCCTTGATATTTGGCTTTTAACGCAAACATCTCCTCGACATCAGCTAGTAATTGATGAATATCAAAGTTAGTTTCCGATAGAGTCATGCGTCCCGCTTCTACTTTGGAAAGGTCAAGTACCTCATTAATTAGAGATAATAAATGATTTCCACTCCGATAAATAATGTTAAGGTTCTCTTTTTGTTCAGTTAACAGATTAGTATCGTGATTCATCAGTTGAGAAAAGCCGATAATGGCGTTGAGGGGAGTTCGCAATTCATGACTCATGTTGGCAAGAAAAGTGCTTTTAGCTTTGTTGGCAGCTTCAGCAGCGTCTTTTGCTTGCTCGAGTTCTGCTTCGGCTTTTTTGCGAGCGCTGATATCTCGTCCTACCGCCTGGAATTCAACAATGCAACCGGAATCATCAAATATCGCTCGGTTAACCCACTGCGTCCAACGCACTTGGGAGCTAACAATCACCCGATTTTCAATTGTGACAACGGGATTTTCTTGGCTAATGGAATTGACGACTCGGGTTACATATTCGCGGTCTTCCTCAAACACGACAGGTGCGTAGTGATGGCCGATGAGTTGTTCCCTTGTCAGTCCAAAAAATCGACAGAAGCCTTCATTGACAAAGGTAACGGTACCATCTGGCAGATACCGGGCAATCAGTTCTGTCTGGTCTTCCAGAATACCAAGGTAGCGTGCCTCGCTCTGCTGCAGAGCCTCTTCTGTTTTTTTGCGCTCGCGAATTTCCTGTTCTAAGCGAACATTTTCAATGAGTGTAATCTGTGCCTGCTTACGTTCGCTTATATCTTGAAAAGCTACGATCGCATATTCTACATTACCCGTGTCATCCAAAATTGGCGTGCTGGTTACTTCTAAGGGAACGATTCGCTCACTGTAGTGCAGTTCCAAATCATCCGCCCATGTTTTTTCACCGCCAAGCGATCGCACCAAGGGCAACTCTTCCACTGGATACACCTCCCCTGTCCCTGCCCGATAAATGTGATAGGTTTTTGAGAGTTGATCGATTGCGGCTTTGGGTAAATCTTGAATATTCAGTAACTGCTGTGAAACGGGATTGGCGTAAACCAGTTGTCCTTTGGCGTCGTGAACGGATATGCCAAAAGGAATGGCATTAAGGAATTTATTCTGGCGATTTTGCGTCGATCGTACTTGAGTATAGAGTCTGGCGTTAGTAAGGGCGATCGCCGCCTGAGTTGAAAGCAATTGAATCACTTCCAGGCGATCGGGTGTAAAGACGCCATCTGCTAAATTATTTTCCAAGTAAACAATGCCAATTAATTGCCCTTGATTGAGCAGAGGGGCGCAAAGGATAGACTTGGGCTGCTGTGTTTTGATATAAGCATCTTGGGTAAATCTGCCTTCACGGGCCACATTGTTTTCAATCAGTCCTTCCTGAGTCCTTTCAACATAGTGAATAATCGACAAAGGCAGGCAGGTTTCTATAGGAGTCGATTGCAAAACCATCACCCGATCTGAGTTAGCCTCACCTGACGCTTCGACTCGCAGTTGTCCTTGAGACTCTAAAATTAGATAGCCAATTTGTGCCCCGCAGCTTTCTAGCAGGATTTTCATCAAAGTCGTGAGGAGTTTATCCAACTCAATTTCACTGGCAATTGCCCCAGATGCTTTCATCAATGCTGCCAAATCCAGGGTTTCACCTGAAGTGCTGCCATAAGTATTAGACAGGCTGTTGCGCGAATCTATGGACGTATTGGCTGTCGTAAAACGCTTTAAAAGTTGTGGGTACTGTCGTTTCAAATCTGTCATTTTAGCTGTTGCGCCCCAACGTAAATAACAGTAGTAAGCATTTGTCATATAGGCTTGGGCAACTTGCTCTTTTCCCCAAGCGATGTAGAATTTGGCTGCCAGTTCATTAGCCAAAGCCTCTTCGTTCAGGTACTCATGTTCTTTGGCTAAGGCAATAGCGCGATCGTAGTAGTCGATCGCCCTAGAATTTTCACCCAAAACTCGATATCGTTCTGCCTCCACTAGATAGAATTTATGGAGGTGAGTCATCGGAGCAAAGTGCGCCCATTTCTGGATCTTTTTCTGATTGGATTCAACCTTTTTCAGGATTTGTTTTTGCTCAATTTTAGAAACATCAAAATATATAGCAAGATGAGTAAGGGAATTGTAAAAATGAGAAAGAGGAATAGATCCCACAGCACTGTTTATATTTTTTTCGACCAAGGCGGCATTTTCCAGGGCTTGCTGATAGTCTTGGAAAAGATAGCCGAGGTATAATTTAAAAAAATAGATGGAGTGACAAATATTTGTAGTATTCGCCGCCAAATGAATGGGCAGCATTTTTATTTCATCATAGCTTTCACCGATTAAACGGCACTTATCTTCAGCCCGACCCATTAAGTTCAATACGACCTGCCGCTGGAGTTGATTGTAATAAAAAAATGTTTCTTGATTGAATTGCCGGAAAGCGTTACTGTACATAGCCATCTCGCGTTCCAGCCTTGTCAGTTCCTTGCCCGCTACCAGGGAATAGTAGCAGTATGCGCCGGCTGAAAAAGTCGCATATTCTAAATCTCCGGTTTCCCGTCCAATCAAGTAAGCATCTAGCAAAGGGGTTAAGCTTTCCCTAATATGCTCGTGCCAATGTCTAATAAAGTAATTAAAGATAAATAATGTCCGAGATTTAAGTTTTGTTGCCTTGAATTTATCGACTAACAAGAGAGCAAGTTTCCCAAATTTATAGCCGGAGTTAACATCGTTGACGCCTTCTCCCGAAAGAATTAGTCCGTAGGTAGCATAAGCATAGGATGACACAGGAGTATTACCATGTTGAACTGATAAATTAACCTGTTTAAACACTATCAGCGGAAACAATTCTGGTGTGGCGAAATAGGCAGCAGAAAACATAATTGATAAGATACGCATGGCGGCTATCTTGTCAGGATCAGTCATTTCTGGCAGGTCGATCAAGTCCTCGATTCGTTTCCCTGCTAGCCCGATCTTTGTCCTGGCGAGTGCAATGATAATATCTAATTTATTTGGCTTCTTGGGAAAGCGAATCCCCAACAGCTTTAATACAAAAAGTGCCGTATCTATAGCTTCCAGAGGTTTGTTTTGTGCTGTATAAGCTTGAATCTTGACTTCATAGACTTTCACTTTGTCCAGCAATGAAGTAGCTTGTTGAAGCACTAGGTTAGCCAATTTTTCCATTTCCTCAACATGGCCACTCAAGATAGCAGCTTCTACTGTTTCCACATACAGTGCTAGACTTAGGTCATACTGACGAAGCCAACTATCTGCACTCAGGCAATTTATACCAATGCTTAAGTAATTCCAGGCCGGTTTCCAAGCTGCTGATGCCTTCGCTTTTTTGCCAGCAATCAGATTTAATTGAGCAAGTTTATCTTTTTCTAACTGAACGTCAATTGCTTCTATACTGAAGTTTAGTTGATTGACAATATCAAAAATCTTTTGTTGGAGTACCTGTGGTGGTGTATTTTGTAACAACAGTTGCCCAACTTTCCAGTGAACCGCTTGCTTGTCGTCTGGGGGAATTAGGGAATAGGCTGCTTGCTGGATGCGATCGTGAGCAAATTTATAAATAATTTTTAATCCCTTGGTATCTCTGTCTGTTTTTAGGAATTTGTAATCATCCCCAATGGGTAATATCAACCCTGCTTGAATAGCATTCCACAATTCATCAGCCGTTTGTTTTTGAGAATCTTCATTAATAATTGAAAGGGTTGGCAAATCAAATTGGTTGCCAATGCAAGCGGCTAATCGTAAAACTTTTTGTGCTGAATCTGATAAGGTTTGAATTTTATCTGCGATGAACTCAACAACGTTATCAGTAATATTCCTAGTTATAATTTGCTCTAAATCCCAATACCAAGCCCCAGCATTAGTATCAAATTTCAGCAATTGCTCGGTATAAAGCGACTTGAGAAACTCTTTGATAAAAAACGGATTTCCTTGTGTTTTTTGCCAAACTAAATCGGCTAATTTTTGCGCCTGGATGCTATCGGTTTTCAGCGTATCCGCAATGAATTCATTAACCTGGTTTAAATTTAGGGGTGAAACGGAGAGATGATTAATTACAACTCCCTGCTTTTTCATCTCAGATAAAGTCAGCATTGCAGGATGAGTTGCAGTGACTTCGTTATCTCGATAAGCTCCAATTACAAACAGATATTGAGTAGTAAAATCGGTCATTATCAACTGAATCAATTGCAGGGTAGCGCTGTCTGTCCATTGAAGGTCGTCTAGAAATAGGACGAGGGGATGTTCTTTTTGGCAAAAAACTTGAATAAAGTTTTGAAAAGCTAAATTAAACCGATTTCTTGCTTCGGTTGCAGGCAATTCGGGGACGGGATTCTGTTTGCCAATAATCAGTTCTACTTCGGGAATAACATCAATAATAATTTGTCCGTTGATTCCTAATGCGCGTTGAATCTTCTCTTGCCACTGTTGTAATTGCGCTGGAGTTTCGGTGAGTAGTTGTCGCACCAATTCTTGGAAGGCAGCGACTAAAGCTTGATAGGGAATATCGCGTTGCAACTGGTCAAATTTACCTGCAATAAAGTAGCCGTTTTTTTGAGTGATGAGCTTATACAATTCCTGAACTAAAGCTGATTTCCCAATACCAGAGTATCCCGAAATTAGCATGAGTTCAGTTTGTGTCTCTACGGGCAGATTTTGTGACTGAGTTGTCGTTGGGTTACTCAGGTTATTTGCTAAACGAACCCCTACTTGTTTTTCTTGTCCGGAAGCTACGCGATCAAATGCACTCAATAAGGACTCAATCTGTGATTCTCTCCCGTACAGTTTTTGAGGGAGTTGTAATTGAGGAGAAATATCTTGGTATCCCAAGAAAAAAGGTTGAAATTTACCATTTATAAATCGATCAAGACAAGTTTTTAAATCCGTCTTGATTCCCCAAGCACTCTGATATCTATCTTCCGCATTTTTTGCCATTAACTTCATGACAATTTCTGAGATAGTCACGGGAATTTCTGGATTAATTTCATGAGGTGGAGTGGGTTGTTTGGCAATATGGCAATGAACTAACTCAAGTGGATCGACGGATTCAAAAGGCAACTGGTTGGTTAGCAGTTCATAGAAAGTAACGCCAAGAGAATAAAAGTCGGTGCGGTAGTCTAGTAAGCGATTCATCCTGCCTGTTTGTTCTGGAGATATATAAGCCAATGTCCCTTCTAGAAGATTAGGACTTGTGAGGCTGGGATTCTCTTGGGAGAGGATGGTAGATAAGCCAAAGTCAATAATTTTTAATTGTCCTGTTTGAGGATTCAAGACAATATTAGATGGATTGATATCTTTGTGAATGACATTTTTTTGATGAACTTTGCCTAACGCATCTGTGATTTGGAGGGCAAGGTGGAGAAAATCTGGTACAGCATAGGGACGACCTGACTGCACGATTTTTAAGGACTCTCCTCCAAAATCCTCCAACAACATGACTTGTGTGTTTTCGTATTGTCGCAGTTCGTAGGCTTTAATCGTTTCCTCTAGGTTGAGACGGCGAGTGATTTCGTATTCCTGCTGATAGCGGTAGAGTTCGGCTGGTGTGGGGTAATCCTCTTTGAGGAGTTTCAAAATCAAAGGTTGCTGATTTGATTTGAGGAGGCCCCGGTATACGAGGGTATTAGCACTGTCGTAGATTTGGTTGACAATTGTGATATCTGGCAGTGAAATCATGTTGGGAATTATTGCTGCCTAAAAAAGTTGACTATACAAATAAATATAACATGGCGAGGAGCGGGTGAGAACAGCCGTACACTCGCTCCGAATATAAATCCTTGCCTTACCAGCCCCTACAACTCCCGATCTTTTATTATTGCTTTTTTCCTCTGGACTTACTTACGCTATATGTAGGGTACAAGTGTACTGGCACTTGAAGCGTCTAGCTACTGGGCGATCGCCAAAACTCGAAAATCTCGAAACGGACAATAATTAATGATAAAATACCTTAAGGATTCAGTTACCCAATTGTGGTAATCTGACCAAATCCACTTTCATTCTCGATCGAGTGCGTGCAGCTATGCGAATCGGTAAAATTTTACAAAAGTTTCTGCTTTTCACCATAGCGTTATTTTTCGCAGTATCGCTGTTGATTAAAGTTACTAAATTTCACAATTATTTCGGCATCAACCGCGCCGATACCGAAGTAAAAGTTGTTGCCCTCAGCTACGACGATGGGCCCTATCCTCCCTATACAAATCAGCTTTTAGATATCTTAGACCGCTATCAAATTAAAGCAACTTTTTTTGAAATCGGCCGCAATATTGAGAAACATCCAGAAATCGTGAAAATGATTGTCGCGAGGGGAGATGAGTTGGCAAACCATTCATACTCTCACAAAGATATGATGTTTAAACCCCAGGAATTTTTGCTGTCTGAGATTGAAAAAACCGACAAACTTTTGCAGGAAGTTGGGGTTAAGCAAGATAGTATCAGTTTTCGGCCACCTTGGGGTAGGCGATTTATAGTTTTGTCTTATTTGCTATCCCAAATGCACAAAAAACTGATTATGTGGGATGTGGATTCCCACGATTATGAAAAAACACTCACGGCGGAAGATATCGCTAATCGGGTGATTAAAAATGTGCGATCTGGTTCGATTGTGGTGATGCACGACGGCGGGGGCGATCGCTCGAAAACCGTAGCAGCAACTGAGATGATTGTCAAGGATTTGCAGTCGAAAGGTTACGAATTTAAAACTGTTTCTGAGTTGTTGAAATAGCAGTAGGGTGCGTCAGCCACAATTATTTTCGCGACAAATCCACAATCTCATACTGACGCACCAGGAAATAATATCATGTCCGATAGAGCCATTAAAAGGGCGGGTTTTAGAGATTGTCAATTATTGGCAGATATTTTTTGTGAACCCGCCCCTACCGTATTAGAGGTAATCGACCGGACATAATATAAATGGTGCGTCAGAATTAGACTGTTCGTGGCGCTTGAAAATTTACAACCTGACCCACCCTACCACAATCAATAACCCAGATAGTTTGCCACGTAATTAGCAATTTTTATGCTGCTGCCCGATCGCCCCATTCTCTCTAAACCATTTTGAATGCAACTGGCTAAGTATTTATCATCTTGCAAAGTACGATCGACTGCCAAAGCAGCTTCCTTGATAATATCAGAATTCGCTGGTTGTGTGCCAATAACCTGCACCGAATCACCTAAAAGCCGATTTTGAGCCTCCGCAAATCTATAGGTAAAAGCAGGGCCGTTTCCCGGTACTGCAATTACAGGTTTTCCCAAACCCACAGCTTGTTCTACAGCAGTTCCAGTCATCCCAATTACTAAACTCGACTGCTGCAAAATATCGGCGAAAGCATCGGCCCAGCACATCACTTCGACTATTTTATCTTCACAAAAAGATCGTTTGATTGCTGGAAAAATGAGCTTGCCCGATCGCATTTGCCATCCGCATCGCGCCGCAATATCCTCTAATTGAGGCATTAAAGCCGGAACTAAAGCTGCCCGAAACTGCACTGGTACAGTAGAGTTACTAGCAATTTCTTTAACCAGTTCCAGCAGCAAAACGAGGTTGTCGGTGGCTTCCGGGAGGCGAGAACCGGGGAGAAGGGCGATCGTCCGAACTCCGGGTATTAACTGCAAATCTTTGCCCGTAGAATTGAGGTTGTCCATGACAGGATTGCCGACAAACTGAGCTTTCTTTAAACCCTGTCGGTTTAAGTCAGCAGCAGTCAAAGCATCTCTAGTAAAAACCGCCAGACATTTCTGTGAGCAAAGCAACTGCCACAAGATTAAACCCAAATCGACTCGCCCCTCGTAATAACTAGAATGGGCCGATAGAAAAATTATATAGGGGCGGTTGCTGGCATGGGCGATCGCCCCGGCGACAATATCCCCAGTGGCCACCACCAAATCGCAGTGGCGCGAATGCCTCCAAACAGCCTGCAATTGCTGCCAAGTCAAAGCAATCAGCCCCGCCCCAATATCTTTGAGGAAAAACAGGGGATTCATGTAAAAAACTCCCCCAGACGGCATTTGACTGGTGGGCCCAATAATTGGCACGGTCGATCGGCGGTAAGCAGCCCCGTCACCTACAATCGGCATGGCCGAAACATCAACATCCGCGCCAGATACTCTCAAAGCTTGGAGAATTTGACAGTTAATCGCGTCTTCCCCGTGGCCGTTGCTGAGGAAAAGTATCCCCTTCGATTTCATAAAATCCAATCAAGATCAGGCTTTTTAAACTCATTTGCGCGATCGCTACCTGCCGACAGGCTACGATTTTGTTACTCTAATTTAAATACATTGTGGAAGTGAAACAGCGTGAATATTGAAATTGGGCGGGGCAAAAGTGCTCGCCGAGCTTACGGCATAGATGAAATCGCGCTTGTACCAGGACAGCGCACGCTCGATCCGAGTTTGGCAGATACTCGCTGGCAGATTGGCGGGATCGATCGAGAAATCCCGATCATCGCCAGCGCAATGGATGGAGTAGTCGATGTCCGCATGGCGATTTTGCTGTCAGAATTGGGAGCAATGGGCGTGCTCAACCTAGAAGGAATTCAAACCCGCTATGCCGACCCCCAGCCAATATTAGAGCGCATCGCGAGTGTCGGCAACCACGAATTTGTTTCTCTGATGCAGGAACTCTATGCCGAACCCATCAAGCCAGAATTAATCGAGCTCAGAATTAAAGAAATTAAAGCAGGAGGAGGGATTGCCGCCGTCAGCGGTACACCGGCTGCTGCGAGCAAATACGGCCGGGCGGTTGCTGAATCTGGAGCCGATATATTTTTTGTGCAAGCAACAGTAGTCTCGACAGCTTTCCTTTCCCCTGAATCAATCTCATCTTTAGATTTGACACAATTCTGTCAAGAGATGCCGATCCCAGTAATTTTGGGTAACTGCGTGACCTACGAAGTCGCCCTGAATTTAATGAAAACTGGCGCTGCGGGCATTCTCGTGGGCATTGGGCCGGGGGCTGCTTGCACATCTAGGGGCGTATTGGGTGTCGGCGTGCCCCAAGCCACAGCGGTAGCAGACTGCGCCGCCGCGCGGGACGACTACTATCGCGAAACTGGCAAATACGTGTCGGTGATTGCTGACGGCGGTTTAATTACCGGCGGCGATATCTGCAAGTGCATTGCCTGCGGCGCCGATGGAGTGATGATTGGTTCGCCCTTTGCCAGGGCCGCCGAAGCTCCTGGCCGCGGCTTTCACTGGGGGATGGCGACTCCCAGCCCGGTTTTGCCGCGTGGCACTCGCATTCGCGTGGGGACTACGGGTACTGTGGAGCAAATTTTGCGGGGGCCTGCGGTGCTAGATGACGGTACGCACAACTTGCTCGGAGCTCTGAAAACTAGTATGGGTACCTTGGGCGCTAAGGATATTAAGGAGATGCAGCAAGTGGAAGTGGTAATTGCTCCTTCTCTGCTGACTGAGGGTAAAGTCTATCAAAAAGCTCAGCAGTTGGGCATGGGTAAGTAGATTTACCGATCGAATACCAGCATACCTTGACAAAATTTGTTCAATAGTCTCGAAATTTACAGAATATTGTGGAATTATCGAGAAGGAGATGTCACAATAGAAGAAGCGGAGACGCATGTTTCCGTTCACTCCTCACACCACACTCCGCCCGGACTACTGTTCGGGCGGTTCCTTTTTTGCCGGAAATCTTGGCTCTTGCTTACTAGATACAGAACTGAGGCTTTTAGCTCCGGAGAGGGGAGAGTGGGAGAGTGGGAGAGTCTGGGAGTGGGAGAACTTTTCTTCTACATAAGTGCATTCTGCGGGAGCATCTCATATTTGTAAAAATACTTCTTCTGGCTCCTTCCTTCTTGTGGCTCCTTCCTTCTTCCTCTTTCCTTCTGCCTCCTGCCTCCTGCCTCCTGCCTCAAAACTCCAATTTCTAGCTTGGCCGCAAAGGTGAGATGCTCCCCATTCTGCCTTCGGAAACATAAGTGCCTTCGGAAACATAAGTGCCTTGTTCCTTCAGAAACCTTGTCCCTTCTTCCTTCTACCGTCTTCCCTCTTCCTTCTACCGTCTTCCTTCTTCCTTCAGAAGCCTTCTGTTAAAATCGTTGACGCAAGTGGTTACATTTTTTGCTAAACTTGTTATCCGAGAAATAGTATTTACAAGGATGGCTAGGGATGTCAGCAGCCGCGCAAGTAACCGACTCTACCTTTAAGCAGGAAGTGCTCGATAGCGAAGTTCCAGTTCTAGTGGATTTTTGGGCTCCCTGGTGCGGGCCCTGTCGGATGGTGGCGCCCGTCGTAGACGAAATTGCCCAGCAATATGAAGGGAAGGTCAAGGTAGTAAAAGTTAATACCGACGAGAATCCTAACGTGGCCAGCCAATACGGTATCCGCAGCATTCCGACGCTGATGATATTTAAGGGCGGTGCACGGGTGGATATGGTGGTTGGGGCCGTCCCGAAAACTACTCTGGCCAACACTCTAGAAAAGTACATTTAACTGAACTGCGAGCGGTTTCGCGCTGTTCTTTTTGGGCGACGAAAGCTAACTCGCTTCAGAACCGGGGCAAAGCTACGGGAAAAGTTATTAGTGACCAGCAGGGCAATTTGCGGGTGGCTATTGGCTTATAACTTTGGCTTGCCCCTTAATTTTTAGTAGCGACAATTTGTTACCATTTCGGAAAAAATCATGATTCGTTCTGGGTATGGTCAAGGTTTTGAGTCCCTCCAAGCTGAAGTGATGGATTTGCTCGATCGCTTGCCAATGTTGAAGCACTCTGAGTGGATCGAACGATCGCTCTCTACTATAGTGCAAATGGCCAGAGAGGATCTCGATCGCCTAGACTTGAAGATTATTGCGGCGTCGCTCCGAGATATGGAGAGCGCTTTTGAGATGTTTTATCCTTACCGACACGTTCGCAAAATTGTGATTTTTGGTTCGGCGAGGGTGTCACCGCAATCTGCGGAATATTTGATGGCCAGAGACTTTTCGCGGGCGATCGCCCAGCAGGGGTTTATGGTGATTACTGGCGGCGGCGGGGGAATTATGCAGGCGGGGAACGAGGGGGCGACTGCGGAACGTTCTTTTGGGCTGAACATTCAGTTACCTTTCGAGCAGAGTTCTAATCCTTTCATTGCCGGCGATCCCAAATTGCTCAATTTTAAATATTTTTTCACTCGTAAGTTATTTTTTCTCCGGGAGAGCGATGCTTTAGCTCTGTTTCCGGGCGGTTTCGGCACTCTGGACGAGGCTTTTGAGTGTCTGACTTTGACTCAAACTGGCAAGTTCGGGCCGGCTCCTGTGGTATTGATCGATCGACCGGGAGGAGATTATTGGCTTGATTGGAATATTTTTGTGCAAAAACAATTGCGGGGTCGGGGTTTGATTTCAGCCGACGATCGCAGCCTGTATACGATTACTGACGATGTAAATGTCGCTTGCGAGGCGATCGGTAGTTTTTATCTGGTTTATCACTCCTGCCGCTACGTGCGCGAAAAACTGGTAATTCGCTTAAAAACAGAGCTTTCTCAGGAGAATGTCGATCGGCTAAATACAGATTTTAGCGATATAGTTGTCACCGGAAAAATTGAAAAAAGTCAAGCTTTGGAACCCGAAATAGGAGATGCAACTTTCGATCTGCCGCGCCTAGTTTTGCATTTCAACCAGCGGGATTTGGGGCGGCTTTATCAGCTAATTGCTGCTATAAATCAAATGGGTGCAGCTTCGCCGGCGGCGGCGCATCCAGCACAAAAGTAGTCATTAGTCATTAGTCATTAGTTATTAGTCATTAGTCATTAGTTATTAGTCATTAGTCATTAGTTATTAGTCATTAGTCATTAGTCATTAGTCATTAGTCATTAGTCATTAGTCATTAGTCATTAGTCATTAGTTATATCATATCCGGTCGATTACCCTTCATCAGGTAGGGGCGGGTTCACCAACAATATCTGCCAATAATCTCCAATCTCAAAAACCCGCCCTGCCCGGATATTATGGTCAATCGAGCGGACATGATATTATTAGTTATTAGTCATTAGTTATTAGACTTGTAGGGTGCGTCAGGCTTTCGTTAGAGAGCGATTATTAATGGTTTAGACCTCCGACGCACCCTACTATATGTGTGAGTTGCGTAAGTCCTAACAAGTAAAAAATCAAGTGTAAAATGTATGGCTTACAGCGATTTTAGTTTGGCAAGCGTCAAAAAAGCTTTGAATTTAACGATTTCGCCGAGGCAAGATTTGTTTTCGGCCGTACCTGCTTTAGAATGCAGCAATCATTTAACAGAAACTTTAGCTTATAATGTTCCTTTTGCTCTGGCGAGTAATACGGAAAAATCACGCTCAGAAATGATTATTACGCCGATTTTGCTGGAACTTACCAAACAGTTTCCCGATCGCATTAGTTTGTTTTCGGGAGTTGATTTTACGGTGGACAGCGACTTGGGATTAAACGGCAGTTGCGATTTTCTGATCAGTCGATCGGTAGAGTTCCTGATTGTTAGCGCGCCGGCGATTTTAATCGTTGAGGCTAAACAGGAAAATATTAATGCTGGGTTGGGTCAGTGCGTAGCGGAAATGTATGCAGCTCAACTGTTTAACGAACGGGAGGGAAATCAGGTATCGAGGATTTATGGGGTTGTGACAACGGGAGAAATTTGGAAGTTTTTAATGCTGGAAGGGCAAGCAGTTCAAATAGATTTATTGGAGTATTTTTTGAATCAGGTTGATAAAATTTTGGGAATTTTAGCGATCGGAATTCAAAATGGGTAATTGGGCATGGGGCATGGGGCATGGGGCATGGGGCATTGGCCCGCGCAGGGCATGGGGTAATAGGTAATAGGTAAGCAGTAAAAAAAAATCTAAAATCTAAAATCTAAAATCTAAAATCGTATGACTCAATATGCTCGACATCCTGCTAATTGCAATTTTGGGATTTCTCGGCAGTTTCGGTCACTGCGCGGGGATGTGCGGCCCGCTGACAATGGCGTTTTCTATTTCTAATTCCCGCAACGATAAATTAGCTGCTTTCCGCTTTCATTTGCTGCTGAATTTGGGGAGAATTACTGCTTACGCTTTGGTTGGTGCTGCAATTGGCGGACTGGGTTCGGTGTTAATTGCTGGCGGACTTTTGGCAGGTACCGGTAGCGAATTGCGGCGGGCGATCGCACTTCTCACGGGCACAATGCTGATTTGGTTCGGAGTAGTGCAAATTAAACCGGGTTTGCTGCCCAGATTGCCGCTGCTGCACCCAATGTCGCACGATCGAGTCGGACAAGCAATGAGCAAGCTTTCGGCGCAAAAAAACTGGTGGGTGCCGGTTGCTTTGGGTTTGCTTTGGGGTTTGATTCCCTGCGGTTTCCTCTACGCGGCGCAGATTAAGGCGGCGGAAACGGGAAATTCGGTTTTGGGTGCGGCGACGATGCTGGCTTTTGGACTCGGCACACTGCCAACTATGCTGGGAGTGAGTTTTTTTGCTGGCAGATTGAGCGCGGACAAGCGCAGTCAACTGTTTCGGATGGGTGGTTGGGTGACTGTGGCGATCGGGATTCTTACCTTGCTGCGAACCGATGAAATGGTAGATTTTACGGGCCACGCAGCGCTGCTGTGCTTGATGCTAGCACTGTTGGCGCGTCCGGTTAGCAAGTTTTTGCCCCAACTGTTGCGCTATCGCCGCGCTTTGGGTGTGGGCGCGTTTTTCCTCGCAGTCGCCCACACGTTTCATATGCTGGATCATACGCTGCGATGGAATTTTGACGCGCTATCTTTTATGTTGCCGCAGCATCAGTTGGGAATGGCGGCTGGAATGACGGCGCTGCTGTTGATGTTGCCGGCGGCGGTTACAAGTTGCGATCGTATTCAAAATTTTTTAGGCCAACTGTGGCGAATGCTTCATCTGTTAAGCGTTCCAGCTTTCTTGCTGTGCGCTGTACACGCCGCACTCATCGGTTCCCACTATCTCGGCGGTTTTGAATGGAAGTTGCACAATCAACTGCTGACAGCGGTGTTAGCTGTGGTTACGGTGTTAGTTACGTTTGTGCGATCGCGCTTGTTTTGGTCAGTTTTATCACTAGAAAATTTCTATGTTTCGCCTGTCAAACAAAAGTAAAAGTTTGGGATTGTTAGTTTTTTTGGGATTACTAATTGAAGCAGCAATTCCCAGTGCGCCGCAGTTAAACTCGATTTCTGTTTTGGCGCACGAAGTCGAAGTATCGGGAGATGTAGCCGCTACCTTTCACCTAGAACCCAACCACAACCCCCGCGCCGGACAGCCTGCAAGAGTTTGGTTTGCCCTAACTCGCAGGGGCGGTCAAATTATCCCCCTAGAGCAGTGTAATTGCAAATTAGAAGTTTATCCGAAAAATCGTAAAGATGGGGATAAGCCGCTGATGCAGCCGCCTTTGACCGCCATATCTGCGGAGAAATATCAAGGGATTCCGGGAGGTGATATCGTGTTTCCCAAGGCTGGAATTTACGAACTTGAATTGAGCGGAACCGCCAAAAATAAAGCTAATTTTAAACCCTTTAAACTAACGTATAAAGTCACGGTTCGCTAAGATAATCTTTCCCTCACCGAACATAAATCTTGTAGGGGCGGGTTCACCGATAATAAATGCCTAAAACCCACAATCTCATAAACCCGCCCCCACCCAACTAAGATAATATTTCCATCACCGAACATAAATCTTGTAGGGGCGGGTTCACCGACAATAAATGCCTAAAACCCCCAATCTCATAAACCCGCCCCCACCCAACGGCAAATAATAATCTACCTATTTTAACATACAAAAAAATACAAGCGAAATCTGTATAAAACCTTAAAAATTGCCAACTCTACAAAATGTCACAAATTTTTACACTACATTATAACCAGTGTCCATTATGGAATTTGTGCAAGCTAACCTCTCTTGAACTGACCAAAGGATATAACGATGGATATCTTATCTAACACCGTGGCGCTATCACGGATGCAATTTGCGCTAACCGCCATATTCCATATGCTGTGGCCAGTTCTGACTACGGGAATGGGAATTTATCTGGTAATTGTTGAAGGAATGTGGCTGAAAACTCGCAATCCCGACTACTACCATCACGCTCGTTTTTGGTCTCAACTCTACGTCCTCAACTTCGGTATTGGAGTAGCTTCAGGCATTCCGATGGAATTTCAGTTTGGCACGAATTGGGCACCATTTTCCGAAGCAGTTGGTGACTTTTTTGGCAGCATTTTAGGATTTGAAGCTTCAATGGCATTTATGTTAGAAGCCGGCTTTTTAGGCATTATGCTGTTTGGTTGGGAGCGCGTTCACCCGATCGTCCATTATTTCGCTACAATAATGGTAGCCTTCGGCGCTAACCTATCCACAGTATGGATTTTAGTCGCTAACTCTTGGCTGCAAACTCCTGCGGGAGGAGAAATGGTCAATGGCAAGTTTATTGTCAGCGATTACTTTCAAGCAATTATGAACCCGTTCGCATTAAACAGCATTCTCCATATGTTTTTTGCGACGTTAGAAACTTCGCTTTTTGTCATTGGGGGAATTAGCGCTTGGTACATTCTCAATAAGCGCAACCAAGCCTTTTTTTCCAAGTCTTTAAAAATTGCCATAGCGACAGCCATCGCCGTTGCACCTTTGCAAATATACATCGGACATTTGAGCGCCGAACAAGTCTATCACTATCAACCAACTAAATTAGCAGCAATCGAAGCTAAGTGGGAAACTTCACCAGCGGGAGAGTCAGCAGATTGGACTTTGCTAGCTTTGCCTAATGAAAAAGCCCAAAAAAATGACTGGGAAATTAGCGTCCCCAATGGCTTAGGATACGTTCTGGAATTCAAACAAAAACTCTCCGAACCCGTACTCGGATTGAAGGAATGGAAGCCAGAAGATAGACCCCGGATGGTGGGTTTAATCTACTATTGTTTCCGCATCATGTCCGGGATTGGATTCTTCTTTTTAGGACTGATGCTATTCAGTATAATTCAGTGGATGCGAGGCAAACTTTCTCCTGAAAATATTAGCAGTCAATCTTGGCTGATGCGCGCTTGGGTATTAGCTGCTCCCCTGGGATACATTGCTGTAGAATCGGGTTGGATTGTGCGCTGTGTCGGCAGACAACCTTGGGCTTTATACGGGCAAATTCGCACTGCTGATGCGGTGTCCAACATCCCCGCCAGCAATGTTTTAACTTCTCTCAGTTTCTTTGCAGTTATTTACAGTTTTTTGTTTGTTTGTGCCTTGTATTTTGGCAGCAGAATTATCCGCAAAGGCCCTAATTTAAGTCTGCCTGTGCCAGGTTTAGACAATGAACCTGCAATCGAAAGTCAACCCGCAGAACACATTCCCGATCAACGTCCCGTAGAAGCACAACAATAGGAGATTTTATGCAAGCTTTGGAGCATTTTCTCCCGCAAGTTTGGTTTGTAGTTTTAGCTTTGTTTCTCCTGCTATATGTCATGCTAGACGGTTTTGACTTAGGAGTAGGCATCCTGTCTCTGACTGCTTCCGACGAGGAACGCAGGGGCATTTTAATGACGAGTTTGGGCAACGTTTGGGACGCGAACGAAACTTGGCTGGTGTTGATGGGAGGCGCTTTATTTGGCGCATTTCCCCTGGCTTACGGCACGATTTTGACAGCGCTATATATACCGATTTGCATGATGCTTTTTGGTTTGATATTTCGGGCTGTAGCCTTTGAATTTCGCGAGCATTCTAATCGCAAATTATTCTGGAATTATGCCTTTGGTGCTGGCAGTTTTTTAGCAGCTTTAGCTCAAGGATTTGCCTTGGGTGCGGTGCTCGAAGGCATTGCGGTTGATGAAGCCGGTCACTTTGTGGGTACTACTTGGGACTGGCTGGATTGGCGATCGATCTTGGTTGCTTTGACGCTGATTCAAGGCTATGTTTTGATCGGTTCAACCTATCTAATTATGAAAACAGAAGGCGAACTGCAAACAAATCACTATCGCACGGCTAAAATTGCGGCGGTGACAACTTTAATCGGAGCGATTTTAATTACAATTGCCACTCCGATTTTTTACGAAACTGCTAGATCCAGGTTGTTCGAGAAACCGCTAGTTTATGTCTTTGCCACGATTCCTTTGTTGGGAGTGCTATTGGTGGGACTGCTGCTGAAAAGTCTCGCCAGCAAGGAAGAACGAACGCCGTTTATCTGGACGATTCTGATTTTTTTGCTTACTTTCATCGGCTTGGGATTGATTGTTTTTCCCTACATTATTCCCTCGGAAATCACGATTTACCAAGCCGCAGCTTCGCCCAGCGCGCTGGTATTTATGATTGTGTTCATGGGCATTCTGATCCCGATTATGATTTTTTACAACATCTACAATTATGTTGTGTTTCGGGGTAAGGTTGTCGGCGGCCACTACGGGGAATAAAGCATAATAAAACCGCAGATGCAGGCTAATGTACGCAGATAGTATCAAGTTTATATCTTGGTTTATCTGCGTATATTGGCGGTGAAAAATTACAAATTATTGTTTTCTGATATTATCAGAACTTACGCAACCATACTATACATAACATAGCGCAAATAGTGCGGAGTAGGCAAAGAAACTAATTTAGGATTAGCGATCGCACGTCATGCCACCTGAAAGTTGAAAGTTGAGAGTTGAGATTACTCGCACGGATGAGTCCGGGACTGGCGATCGGGAGGCGCAGCTTTTTTCACGGGTACACGGATTAATCCGGGGGCTTGTGACTAAATTACTTTCGGTCAAATAATAGTTGATAAACATTGGGAAAAAATTACAGTTAATTCTGTCCCTACCCAGGATGCAGAGTTGGCGATCGCTATCTTTGTCACATAATAAAATATAATGGAAGGGAAGGTTTTAATTTAACTTTTTTATTAGAGAGGGTTAACCAGTTATGGATGCGATCGCCAATTTGTCAGGTTATCAGATTACAGAGCAACTTTATGTAGGTACACGTACCCTAGTCTATCGAGGCATCCGTACCCGTGACGAATACCCAGTCGTCATCAAACTGTTGCGAAACGAATACCCCTCCTTTAACGAGATCGTCCAGTTTCGCAACCAATATACCATTGCCAAAAATCTCGACTTCCCTCACATCGTCAAACCCCTGACGCTGGAAGTATACCAGAATAGCTATGCCCTAGTAATGGAGGACTTTGGCGGAGTCTCCCTATCTACTTATCTCAAAACACCAACAAATCAAACCCAACCATCTCAAGCTTTACCTTTAGCAGAATTTCTCCAACTCGCCATACAACTAACAGACATTATTCACTATCTCTACCAAAACCGAGTCATTCACAAAGATATTAAACCCGCTAATATTCTCATTAACCCCGACACCAAACAAATTCAACTAATTGACTTTAGTATTGCATCCATCCTACCACGAGAAACCCAAGAAATCGAGAACCCGAATATTTTAGAAGGAACATTAGCCTATCTCTCCCCCGAACAAACAGGACGGATGAATCGAGGTATTGACTATCGTAGTGACTTTTATTCTCTGGGTGTGACCTTTTATGAATTGTTAACAGGACAGTTGCCATTTATCTCTGATGATCCGATGAAACTGGTGCATTGTCACCTCGCCAAACAGTCGAAACCTATCCATCTAATAAATCCAGAAGTTCCCATAATTTTATCAAAAATTGTCAGTAAGCTGATGGCGAAAAATGCCGAAAAACGCTATCAAAGTGCATTAGGACTAAAGCACGATTTAGAAAATTGTTTATTTCAGTTACAAAAAACAGCCAAGATAGAAGATTTTGAACTCGGAAAGCGAGATATTAGCGATCGCTTTACTATCCCCGAAAAGCTCTACGGTAGAGAAAAAGAAGTCGATCAACTATTAGCTGCCTTTGAGCGAGTCAGCACAGGTAGCACCGAAATGATGCTAGTAGCAGGTTTTTCGGGAATTGGGAAAACCGCCGTTGTCAATGAAGTTCATAAACCGATTATCCGTCAGCGCGGTTATTTTATCAAAGGCAAATACGATCAATTTCAACGCAACATTCCCTTCAGTGCGTTTGTGCAAGCCTTCCGCGACTTAATGGGTCAATTGCTATCAGAATTGGATACCCAACTGCAAACATGGAAAACCCAGATTTTAGCAGCAGTGGGAGACAGCGGACAAGTCTTGATTGACGTGATTCCTGAGTTAGAAGGCATAATTGGCGCTCAACTTCCTGCAACAGAATTGTCAGCAAGTGCCTCCCAAAATCGCTTTAATCTGCTAATGCAGAAGTTTGTGCAAGTTTTCACGAGCAAAGAACATCCTTTAGTGATGTTTTTGGATGACTTGCAATGGGCGGATTCAGCATCCCTGAATTTGCTACAATTATTGATGCTCGATACAGGATATTTATTAGTATTGGGGGCATATCGAGATAATGAAGTTTGGCCCGTGCATCCATTTATCTTAAGAGTGGATGAGATAGTTAAAACGGGGGCAACAGTGAATACAATTACTTTGGAACCGTTAAGCGAACTAGATATGAATTTGTTGGTGGCGGATACGCTGAATTGCGAATCATCACTTGCCCAACCTTTGACAACATTAGTCTATCTAAAAACTCAGGGTAATCCTTTCTTTGCAACTCAGTTTCTCAAGACATTACATGACGAGCAGCTAATTAGCTTTAACTGGGAGATTCGGCATTGGCAGTGTGATATTGCCCAAGTGAAAGCCTTAGCTATCACTGATGATGTCGTTGAATTCATGGCGTTGCAATTGCAGAAGCTGCCCAAAGGAACTCAGTATGTTCTCACATTAGCTGCTTGTATAGGATCACAGTTTGATTTGAATACGTTAGTAATTGTCAGTGAGAAATCTGCTGGAATGATGGCTACGGCTTTATGGAAAGCATTACAGGAAGGTTTGGTGATTCCCACGACCAAAATCTATAAGTTCTTTACCGAATCGGATAGTGATGAAGTTTTCAAGGCTTCAGCTAATCCAACTTATCGATTTTTACACGATCGCGTCCAGCAAGCCGCATATTCGCTAATTCCCGATTCACAGAAAAAAGCAACGCATCTCAAAATCGGACAATTACTTCAGCAAAATTCTTCAAAAATAGAGCTAGAGGAAAAACTGTTTGATATCGTCGGGCATTTGAATCGAGGAATTGAGTTAATCACCCAAGCGAGCGAACGGGAAGCCTTAGCTCAACTTAACTTAGAAGCCGGTTGTAAAGCCAGAAATTCAACCGCCTACACGGCAGCCAGAGTTTATCTGCAAACAGGCATTGATCTACTAACAGCCAACTGCTGGCAAAGCCAGTATGAATTAACCCTGAACCTCTATGTTGCGGCTGCCGAAGCTGCCTATTTGAATGCTGACTTTGACAGCATGGAAGAGATAGCAGCACAAGTGTTGCAAGCAGCCCAGACAATCTTAGACAAAATCAAAATTTACGAAATTCAAATCGCTGCCGAGACAGCACAGAGCAAGTCACTAGAAGCCATTGCAGTAGCAAGAGATGCACTCTGGCAATTGGGCATTGAATTACCCACCGCACCTGACGAAGCCTTGATTAGCCAAGCGCTACAAGCCGTTGCTAGCCAACTCCAAGGTAGAACGATTGAGGAACTGGTGGATCTGCCTGTGATGAGTGCTCCTCAGACTCAGGCAGCTATGCCAATATTGGCCATGTTATTTGCACCCATTCTCCAGGGAATTCCAGGCTTAGTGCCCCTACTTAGCTCCACGATGGTAAGTTTATCGCTCTCCTTTGGGAATGCACCCGCATCGACGGTGGGCTATGCGATTCACGGACTTGTATTAAGTGCTTTTTTGGGAGAGGCAAAAACGGGCTATAGCTTTGGTAAATTGGCACTCTCATTGCTCGATCGGGTCAATTCACGAGAATTTAAGTGCATTACTCATAATATGTTTGGGGCATTTATTCAGCATCATCAAAATGCTATGAGGGCAGGGCTACCAACGCTGAAAGAGGGCTTTATAGCTGGCATGGAAACGGGCGATTTTCTTAACGCTGGCTACAACATAGCTACTTACAGCTACATCAACTTTTACGGTGGGGTAGAACTGGATACTTGGGAACCGGAACTGGCTGTCTACAGTGCTACCTTGGCTCAGGTGAAGCAATATTCGGCTCGGACTTATTTGCATATGGAGCGGCAGATGTTGCATAACTTGAGGGAAGTCGTCAACCAGCCGGATTGCTTAATCGGAACTGCCTATGATGAAACGGTGATGATTCCTAAGCACTATCAGGATCGTGAATTCAGTGCGATCGCTCTTGTCTACATTTACAAACTGCTGCTTGCCTACTCATGGGGCAATTATCCGGCTGCCTTAAACCACATTGGTCAAGTCAAGCCGTATGTGATGGCATTATCGGGATTGGTTCATGTTCCTGCTTTCCATTTCTATGCAGCCCTGACGCATCTGGCAGTGTTTTCCACACAGCCAGAAACCGAGCAAGCTGAAACTCTCGCCCTAGTGGAAACCCATCAAACGACTCTGCACCAGTGGGCGCAAAATGCTCCTATGAATCATCTGCATAAGTGGTATTTAGTTGAAGCAGAACGGCAGCGGGTTTTGGGTTACAAGGCCGATGCACTTTCCATGTACGATCGCGCGATCTCCCTCGCTAAAGAAAATCTATTCCTCAACGAAGAAGCCCTCGCCAACGAACTAGCAGCGAAATTCTACTTGGAATGGGGCAAAGAAAAAGTAGCTCAAGCCTACATGATTGAAGCGTATTATTGTTATGCCCGCTGGGGTGCTAAAGCCAAAATAGACGATTTGGAAAAACGTTATCCTCGCCTACTCGGTATTATCCTTCAGCAACCTCAATCCTTTACTTCATTTAAAGAAACGATCGCCCGGGGAACGATTACTTCTACTCACTCTTCTAGCAGCAACTCTGAATTTCTAGATTTGCCTACTCTGATCCAAGCCTCTCAAGCCATTTCTGGGGAGATTGAACTAGATAAACTCCTGACTACTCTTTTAAAAATAGCGATCGCGAATGCTGGCGCCACTAAGTGTGTCTTATTGCTCAAACAAAAACAGTATTTACAGGTAGCGGCGCTTGTAGCAGAGGGACAGGAACCTGAGCTATTACCATCAATACCTCTAGAATCAAGTAAGGATGTAGCAATTAGTTTGGTTAACACTGTCAAGCGCAGTTTGAAACCTTTGGTAATAGTTGATGCTAGGGTAAGTTCCCAGGTTGGGAGCGATCGCTATATTGAACAGCACCAGCCGATCAGTGTTCTTTGTATTCCAATTCTTAATCAAGGGCAGTTGATAGGAGTTTTCTACCTGGAAAATAACCTGACGGTTGGGGCATTTACGAGCGATCGCATTGAAGTGCTAAATTTGCTGGCTTCTCAAGCTGCTATTTCCTTAGAGAATGCCCGTTTGTATCAAGAATCTCAACAAGCATTTACCGATCTCAAACAAGCACAAATAAAAATAGTTCAAAGCGAAAAAATGTCAGCCTTGGGAAACTTAGTGGCTGGGGTGGCTCACGAAATTAATAATCCAGTTGGTTTTCTGGTTGGTAATATTCAACCCGCCTTAGATTATATCAAAGATTTGTTTGGATTGCTCGATTTGTATGAACAAAAATATCCGCAACTCGATCCAGAGATTCAAGAAGAAATCGAGAACATCGATCTGGAATACATCCGGGAAGATTTACCGAAATTAGTAGGTTCGATGCGGGAAGGCGTGAAGCGGATTCGGGATATTAGTACAAGTCTACGGACATTCTCCCGTGCGGATACTAACTATCCCGTAGCTTGCAATATCCACGATGGCATCGATAGCACCATTATGATCCTGAAACATCGCCTCAAGGCTAACGATACTCGTCCCGAAATCAAAGTGATTAGGGAATATGGGAATTTGCCACCAGTGGAGTGCTATGCCGGACAGTTGAATCAAGTATTTATGAATTTGTTAGGTAATGCGATCGATGCTTTGGAGGAATCAAATCAAGGAATACCTTATGCAGAAATCGCCAATCAAATTACCATTAGAACCGACATTTGTAGCGACAAAAAACAAGCTATAATTTGCATCAAAGATAACGGGGTGGGCATGAGTGAAGTAGTGCAAGAGAAGATTTTTGATGAGTTATTTACTACCAAGGAAGTAGGGAAAGGTACGGGATTGGGATTGCCTATCGCACGGCAGATTGTGGTTGAAAAACACGGCGGTATGCTCGATGTCAACTCAACTTTAGGTATAGGTACAGAATTTATAATTTCACTGCCATGTTGATTATTACCTTGGTAATTTATAGCCAATTTTTGGATTTTTCTTGAAAAGTTAATTTTTTTTACAGCCCACTTGACAATTTATAGCGATCGATAACGTCTGCCCAAGTCTTGATACTTCCGTCGCACTAATTTATAAAGGAATCTCGATCGCAAATTCCGTACCTTCTCCTACGGTGGAACGGCAGCTTAAGGCTCCGGCGTGTTTTTCCGCGACAATTCGGTAACTGATGGCTAACCCCAAACCAGTGCCTTTTCCCATCGGTTTTGTCGTGAAAAACGGGTCAAATAATCGGCTCCGCACGTCTTCTGTCATGCCGATCGCATTATCGGAAATGCGGATGCAAATACTATTTTCGTTCAGGGCTTCTGTGCGAATGCTAATAGTTGGTTTCCAATCGTCGCCGCCGACTGTCGCTCGCCTTTTTTGGTTGCAAGCATCTTCCAAGGCGTCAATACTGTTGCTAAGCAGGTTCATAAATACCTGATTTAGCTGACCTGCATAACATTCAATTAAAGGGATTTTACCATAATCTTTGATTACTTTAATTTCGGGATAGTCGCCTCTGGCGCGCAGTTTGTTGTGCAAAATTAGGAGCGTATTGTCTATGCCTTCGTGAAGGTTTGTAGGCTTTTTTACCGAGTCGTCTAAACGCGAGAAATTTCGCAAGCTCAGAACTATTTCGCGAATGCGATCGGCTCCCATTTTCATCGAAGATAATATTTTTAGTAAATCTTCTCTCAAAAAATCTAAATCGATATTGTCAATACATTCTTGAACTTCTACCACGGGTTCAGGATAGTGTTTTTGGTAAAGTTCCACAAGCTGCAACAAGTCTCTGATATATTGGCTGGCGTAGGAAATATTGCCGTAGATAAAACTGACAGGGTTATTAATTTCGTGAGCTACTCCAGCTACCATTTGACCGAGACTTGACATTTTTTCGGTATGAATTAGGTGAGCTTGAGTTTCTCGGAGTTCTTTGAGAGCGATTTCTAGCTGCTGAGCTCTGTTGTTGGCGATCGCCTCGGAGAGCCGCAAAGCATCCTCCGCTGCTTTGCGCTCTGTTATGTCAAAAATGGCGCCGTTGAGAGATAAAACTTCACCGTCTGCGTTGAAAAGGGCTTGACCTTTCTCTGCAACCCACCGCACGTTTCCGTCGCAGTGAATTAGGCGATATTCGATGATGTAAGGTTGTTTTGTCTTAATAGCTTGAGCGATAATTGTCTCGATCTGCTCAACGTCATCGGGATGAACTATACTCGGAAAAGCCTGCACCGGTTTTTGCATAAAGTTAGCTGCAGGATAGCCGGAAATAGCTTCTATGCCACTGCTGATAAAAGTTACGCTCGATCGCCCCGCAGCACTGCACCGATAAACCGCACCGGGAATGTTAGAAACTAATGACCTAAATTCTTCTTCCCTTTCTCGCAAAGCTGCCTCAATCCGCTTGCGTTCGCTAATGTCGCGAGCAAACGCGCACTGATATTCTTTGCCATTAAATTCCAAATGGTTGATTGTGATTTCTACCGGAAAAATGCGACCGTACTTAGTGAGGTGGTGAACTTCAATATTCACCGAACCGCAGCGTTTTAAGACTTTCCAGTGCAAACTCCAAGCAGTTTGGGGAAAATCTGGATTGATGTCATGCACCGTCATCGAGAGCAATTCTGCTTCAGAATATCCCAATGAAGTGCAAGCAGCGTCGTTGACGTACAAAAATTTACCGTCGGGCCCGATCCAGAATATCGCATCTGCCGATCGGTCGATCGCAAATTGAGTCAGTTGCAACTTTTCCTCAACCCGGTGGCGATCGGCAATTTCTTTTTCTAACTGTTCATTAAGCGAATTGAGAGCTAAAGCGCGATCGACAATAGTATCTGAAGGGTAAAAATTGAGCGCTTGTTTTGCCAATTCTCCTTTCTCGATATCATGTTGGGGCAGATTTTGTTCTACCTCTTTTAACGATATTTGTTGAAATTTTTCTTTTTGATTTAAACCAGACTCGGTAAGTGCTTTCGGCATGAGGGCGAGGGCGATTGCGGCTAAAAGCCAAGAAATCAAAGCACTTGCAGCTTTGAGAGTTACCGACAGCCAATATATGGAATGCCAAAGCGTCCAAACTTCCGTCAATTTAGCCGCGCCCCAAGCAAAAAAAACAACGGCAAACAGCCGGAAAATCTTGCGGTGAGAACCTTGGCGGGTAAAATAAACTAAAGATAGGGCGATCGAGCAATAAGCCAGTGCCGTCAGCGAGTCAAAAACAGCGTACAGTCGCAACTCCGGCACCAGGTTGCAGGCGAGTGTAGAAGATAAAGCAAGTGTGGAAAAAAAAATTGTTAATTGTTCTTGCATAAAGTTCAAGAAAAAAATTATCTGTACCAATGCAAATCAGATCAAATCTAATTATTTGATTTCGGCTAATGAAATATTTACATAATTATATACTTTTTTCATTTTTTATGAAACAGCTATTTTTTCAGGAAATGTCAAAACAGTCGAGGTGGGGCCCTGGGAACGAAGCTTTGCCCAAGTATGAGCAATGGGGAGCCTCACGGCTAGCAACGCTTACGTTGCTCCCTGTGACGGAATACATAGGTTCGCGTACTGATTGCTTCCGAAACATTTAAATTGTTAATGATCCCTATTAAATTTTCTTTTAGATGACTTAAGCAGTGAGCCAGCGGTTAAAAACCCCTGGCTCACAGATGGACTAGCAGACTTTTAAGGCAGAGAAAATGTCAATTCTTCCGCTGGAAATCCACAATTAAGCACCGCCCAGCACCCAATGCACCAAAGTCCGAACTCCAAAACCGGTAGCCCCAGGGCCATTGTAGCCATTTTCTTTGTCACTCCAAACCGTGCCGGCAATATCTAAATGGGCCCAAGCAGTATCCTTTACAAACTGCTTCAAAAATAGCGCCGCCGTAATCGAACCGCCGGGACGTGGACCTGTGTTTTTCATGTCGGCGTGCAATGCTTTCAAGCCCTCAAAATATTTTTCTTCCATCGGCATTCGCCAAAATTTTTCGCCTGCCAATTCTGAGGCGGCGACTATTTCGGCGGCGACGCTATCTTGAGGACTCCACAAACCCGCGATATCGTCGCCTAAAGCAATTACGCAGGCACCGGTTAGAGTTGCTAAATCGACAATTGCGTCAACTCCCAATTTATCAGCAAATACCAAAGCATCAGCCAGGGTTAAACGCCCTTCTGCGTCGGTATTGTTGACTTCAATTGTTTTGCCGTTGGAAGCGGTGAGGATGTCTCCAGGGCGCATGGCGCGGCCGCTGATCATGTTTTCAGTGACGGCGCTGATAAAGTGAACTTCCACATCTGGTTTGATGTGTCCGATCGCCTTTGCCGCTCCGAAAGTAGCCGCAGCGCCGCCCATATCTACTTTCATCATTTCAATGCCGCTGCCGGCTCCTTTGATGTTCAAACCGCCAGAATCAAAGGTCAATCCTTTGCCCACAATTGCTATTTTGCGGCGCGGTGTGCCTTCGGGTTTGTAAGTTAAATGGATGAATTTAGGCGGTAAATCAGATGCTAGGGCAACGCCGAGAAAGGCTCCCATGCCGAGTTTTTCGCAGTCTTCCCGCTCCAATATTTCTAATTCTAAACCGCATTCGGTAGCTAGACTTTGAGCAGTTTCGGCCATTGTAATCGGGGTGACAAAATTAGCGGGCGCTGCGACTAATTCCCGTGCTAAAATGACTCCGGCAGTGATTTGGCGGGCGCGGACGATCGCACTTTCGGTACCGGCAAAACCAAGCAAATGAATTTGTTCGAGTTGCGGGCTTTTGTCTTCCTTTTCCGATTTGAAACGGTTGTCTTGATTCAGGGAGAGTTCTACACCTTCGGCGATGGCGCTGGCTGTAGAATCCGGCGCGTTTTTCCACACCGGAAAGCTAATTCCGAGGGTTTTGCATTTCTCTTTTTTGGCTAACTTGGCGCAAACGCCCGCAGCTTGCCGCACGGTGTCTAATTTTAAGTCCTCTGTTTTGCCCAAACCTACGATCGCAATTTTGCGAATGGGATTATTGCCGCCGACGCGGGTGATGGCGCTCGTACCCACTTGGCCCTTAAAATCTACTTCCAGTAGCAGCTCTTTCAAAGTGCCTGCCAGCTTTTCATCTAATTGTGCCAGATCGCCGGTGAGTTCCAAGCCGTCCTCAAATAGACCAATTGCCAGGGCGTCTCCTGTCCAAACAGAGCGGGGCGTATCGGTGACTAGAAATTCCATGTTTTGATTTACACTTTAGATTTTAGATTTTTGATTGTACTTTGTACTGGGTGGTTTGGGCTTTTTTCTTGGTGCGGGGAAATAGATCGATCGCACAAATTCTCCGCTCCACATCAAAATAAATTCTGCTACTATATCAGCCAAGTCCGCCTGCGATCGGATATTCCACCAATCTCAATCATCTGTTTGGGGGTCTGCTGTCCGTTTTTGCCCCACTCTTAACATTTATTTCTCCTTGAACAGGCATCCTGCCTGTGATGGCGTAGAACACCCATCCTGCCTCTGATGGCTCTTGACAAACGATCGGTTCTCTATATCTTATTCTCTTAAATTTTCCCATGCTAAAACGACGCCGGGCCCGATTTTCTGTTTTAATCAGCGTTTCAGTTTGCGTTATTGCGATCGGCTCTTTGGTTGCTGCGATGAAATTGATGGGTTTTGGCTCGGTCCAGAAGGCTCAGCAGCCCCAGAATGCAGCGAATTCCGAATCGGAAGTCAAGATGCTGGTGTCGCTGTCACCGAGCGAGCGATCGGCGAAATTAGTTGAACTCGCAACCAGTCAGTCTGCAAGTACGAACCCGCAGCAGGAAATCTCCCCTCAAAGCCGCGCCCGCTACCTGCTTGCCAGCGATTTAATTCAGCAAGGAAATGCGGCCAAAGCATTAAAGTTATTGGACAAATTAGAGCAAGAATATCCGGTTTTAGCTGCTCACATTGCCCTAAAAAGGGCGCAAGCTTACCAATTAAGCGGCGACAAAGGCAAAACTAAAAAAGCTTGGGAGGAACTGCTCAAAAACTATCCGAACGACCCGGTAGCAGCGGAAGCTTTATATGTTTTAGGCAAGTCAAAACCGGAATATTGGCAACAGGCAATTAGTGAATTTCCTGGTCATCCCCGCAGCGTAGAAATGGCCCTCCGCAAGTTAAAAGAAAATCCCAATCAGCCGCAGTTGATGCTGCTCGTAGCAAAACACGGTCATTATGTCAAAGATTACGGGACAATTTTGGAACAACTGGTGCAGCGAAACAGCGCCGGTTTGAAACCGGAAGATTGGGAAGAAATTGCCTTTGGCTATTGGGAAAAACAAAATTACGGCAAAGGAGCTATTGCTTACGGGAAAGCTCCCCGCAACGCTAAAAATCTTTACCGCAAAGCTCGCGGTTTGTGGCTCGACGGAAAAATCCCGGAATCGAGAATTGCCTATCAAGAATTAGTGCGCGAGTTTCCCGATGCCGAAGATACTGGTTTGGGTTTAATTCGGCTGTCGCGGCTGAGCGAACCGAAAGAAGCGATCGTTTTGCTTGATCGAGTTATTAGCAAATTCCCCAACTATGCCCCCGAAGCTTTGTTAGATAAATCGCAAATTCTCGACAAAGCACGCAGCGGTCAATCCGCCTCAGATACCCGGAAGTTGCTCTTGACAAAATACAATAATTCTGATAAAGCAGGCGAATTGCGGTGGACGATCGCCCAGCAGTTTGCCAAAGGCGGAGATTTAAAATCAGCTTGGCAGTGGGCGAGAGAATTAACCACCCACAATCCCGACAGCGAACAAGCTCCAGAAGCAGCATTTTGGGTCGGGAAATGGGCACAGCAACTCGGCCGCCAACAAGACGCCAAGACTGCATTTGACTACACGATCTTACGCTATCCAGAATCATATTTTGCGTGGCGATCGGCTGTACTTCTCGGCTGGCCCGTCGGCGACTTTACCACAGTCCGAGATTTGTCTCCCAATGTAGCGCGGCCGCCTCAGCGCCCCGAACCAACTGCCGGTTCTCCTGCGTTGAAAGAACTCTATCAATTAGGTCAAGATAGAGATGCTTGGACGCTGTGGCAAGTAGAATTTATCGACCGCGTAGAACCAAGTATTGCCGAACAGTTTACCGACGGTTTAATGCGAGTTGCAGTCGGAGACAATTTAGACGGTTTGTGGATGGTTGGGAGTTTGCGGCAACGCGATAAACCAGATGATAGAACCCAATACCTCGAACTCAGACAGCAACCGATTTATTGGCAAGCACTTTATCCTTTTCCTTACTTAGAAACCATTGTCAAATGGTCAAAAGAACGCACAATAAATCCCGTCTTAGTAACTGCATTAATCCGGCAAGAATCGCGGTTTATGCCCGCCATCAAATCATCAGTTGGGGCTACCGGTTTAATGCAAGTAATGCCGGAAACAGGAGCTTGGGTTGCTCAACAAATCAGCCTCAAAAAGTATTCTTTGGAGAATGTGGACGACAACGTTAAACTCGGTACGTGGTATTTGGATCACACTCACGACGAGTACAAAAATAACTCGATGTTAGCTGTGGCGAGTTATAATGCCGGGCCAAATGCAGTAGCAGATTGGTTGAAGAGGTTTAGTTTTAGTGATCCGGATGCTTTTGCGGAAAAGATTCCGTTTCCTGAAACCAAAGGATACGTGAAATCGGTGTTTGAGAATTACTGGAATTATCTGCGGATTTACAATCCAGAAGTTAATCAGTTAATGAGTGAGCATTATGCGGCTGCTCAGAAAAAAGCAAAGTGAATTATTCGTGGTGTGGGGGCGGGTTTATCTAAATTGTTGGTAATTGTTAGATATTTTTGGTGGAACCCGCCCTACAAAATATGGTTTCCTAGGGGCGGGTTCCACCAACCATAATCGCCCCAAACAAACAATCTCAAAAACCCGCCCCCAGCCAACAAACAATCATCATTTACATTATAGGGTTTCCTAGGGGCGGGTTCCACCAACCATAATCGCCCCAAACAAACAATCTCAAAAACCCGCCCCCAGCCAACAAACAATCATCATTTACATTGGGGAATTTAATGCAAATATCAGGTTAATGTGAATTATTCGTGGTGTGGGGGCGGGTTTATCTAAATTGTTGGTAATCCTTAGATATTTTTGGTGGAACCCGCCCCTACAAAATAGGGTTTCCTAGGGGCGGGTTCCACCAACCATAATCGCCCCAAACAAACAATCTCAAAAACCCGCCCCCACCCAAAAAACAATCATCAGTAATTGAGCGGAGATGATATCAGCGGCATCCCAAAGAATCGCGAGTAGAAATCCCAGTTTGAGAATTAATCCCGGTTGCCTTTGTACACAATTCTTTAATTTGTGAGCCGTCCATAATTGCATCAGTAAAGTCAGCGCCGGTGATATCAGCTCCATCAAAAGTAGAACGCAGCAAAATTGTTTCTGCTAATATTGCATCGCTTAAATCTGCCTTAGTAAATTTAACTTGATCAATCATTGCATTAGTTAAATTTGCTCCGTGCAAATTCGCCTCAGTCATCACCGAAGCGCTCATAATTGCTCCCCGCAAATCGGCATTAGAAAAATTAGTCAAGTCCATATTAGCGTTAGAAAACTCAGCAGCCCGCAGCATTTGACCGGAAAAATCACGTCTTGTCAGTTCGGCGTTGCTAAAGGACAGCGGAGGAGCGTAATATTTAGATTGAGCCTGGGCTGGCTGCGGCAGGATGAAGATAGTTAGCGCGAATAGGAATGCAGCTAGTTGCCGGAGTTTCATAAGTCGGATATTCTCGCAAGGTGGGTATTTCGTAGTGTATCCCGAACTTTGGTCGATCGACTAAACAGTTAAAATCTGAATTAATAGTGATGGAGATGGAAAAAAAGATATGCTAAGTTTTTTCTTAACTTGGATAGTAGCCGCAGTTTCGCTGATCATTACCGCTAACATTGTACCAGGTATGGCGGTGGTTAGCTTTCCGGCGGCGATGCTGGCTGCTGTTGTTATCGGATTGGTGAATGCGGTTGTCAAACCGATTATTACATTGCTGACGCTGCCTTTGAGCATTATTACTTTAGGTTTGTTTTTATTCGTTGTGAATGCAATTTCGCTTTCCCTGGCTTCGTGGTTGGCGAGTGCGTTCAGTATCGGCTTTGCGGTTAACGGTTTTTGGCCGGCTTTGGTGGGTTCCATTGTGTTGTCATTCGTTTCTGGGTTGATTGGTCGATTTGTGAATGCCAATACTTTGTCTCAGTAGTACATTATCCCAGATATTCGATCGGGCAAACTGCAACCGCTACTGTTACAGCAGAACCCGCCCTAACCCCCCCTTGTAAAGGGGGGGGATTTTGACTGCGAAATATTTTTTTAGGGACTAAAAGCCTTTGCTGGGCGGGCAAGATGCCCACCCCACAAGCAGATTCACTCTTTGTGGAACAGGCATCTTGCCTGTTGTTGAGAATTGTGGAACAGGCATCTTGCCTGTTCTTGAGAATGGTACGGGCGGGCAAGATGCCCACCCCACAAGCAGATTCACTCTTTGTGGAACAGGCATCTTGCCTGTTGTTGAGAATTGTGGAACAGGCATCTTGCCTGTTCTTGAGAATGGTATGGGCAGGCAAGATGCCCACCCCACAAGCAGATTCACTCTTTGTGGAACAGGCATCTTGCCTGTTGTTGAGAATTGTGGAACAGGCATCTTGCCTGTTCTTGAGAATGGTACAAGATATTAGTTCGATCGCACAAAGTGCCGCGGCTTCTGCTACGCTGGGCGTGCCGACTTGTTTGACTACAATATTTGAAGGATTGGGGACTTCTACGGAACTTAAAATGTCAGCAGCAAAAGTTTTTAACGGCCAGTTTCGCGCTTGACAAAGTTCCAGCAAGCCGACTTCACCTGCTTTAGTGTCTATTGTAGCAATACCTGCGATCGCACTTTCCGCTAAATGATAACCGCGACATACATTTTGAATTGCTGTTTCGATTAATTCTCGCCCTGTTCCGCGTTCACAACCTATCCCTATCCACAACACTCTCGGATGCCACTGAACTTTGGGCAAAGCAGATTCCGGCGAAAATCTTCTCTGGGTGAAACTAATCCAAATTCGGGCTTTGATAGTTGATATATTTTCCCCATCCCAATACAAAGAATGTTTTTCTGGCAGACTGTTTTGCCACAAAGTAGAACCAACTTCTTGAATTACTTCTACAGTTTCCCCTCTAGCCATAGCCGCCGCCACTCCTGTCCAGTCACCTTCGCCGCGCCGCCAGCCGCTGGGAATGTCTAGCATATCTAAAGTAAATTTATCGCTCATTATTCAGTTATCTATTCTGTAGTTTCACTGCGACCGCAATCTTAAAAAAAACTTAACACTCTGTTTAGTGAAAATTTTGGTAAAATTGTAGCACAAACTACAAAAAACCCAACATTTAAGATGGTAGAACTAAATCAGTTAGTGTTAGAGCTTGAAAGCAACCTCAAATCGGAAGGAGTGAAAAAAGAATGGCAAGAGCGCCGGTCAAGTTGGGTTAGCGGTGTGGCAGCATCAGTTAACCTGACATATCTAGCAGAATTGCTAGTTGAATGGGAATCAAACTTGCAGGGAGAATCGGTTGATATTCAGTGGCAAGAGCGTCGCAACCTTTGGGTAGAAGAATGTCTGGGAGCATCGATTGTTCAAGAAGTATCAAGTTTATTGCTGGAACTTGAAACCAATATAAATTCGGAAGCTATGGCTGATGAATGGCAGCAGAAGCGGGAGAAGTGGGTACAGCAATTGCACAAGTTTAACGAGTAGTTTCGAGGAGTCAGAGCCTGTAGATATGCGTTTTCAGGCTCTATAATTTCCTAATGACTAATAACTAATTCTTCATCTTTCTGCCAAACCCCATTCAGACAAATATCTGCGAGTCCTTCAGCCATTTCCTGCATTTGCTACCGAGAAGCATTCCGCTCCCTAATCGTATTTTGACTGAAGGGCGCGACTGCAAACATTCCCAAAAATACCTGAGCGACAATCTTCGGATTCATCTTTGGATAAACTTGTTTTTCCATCGCCGTTTCCAAAAAAGCCTCAGCAAAATTGCTCATTATAAAAAACCAACAGTCTCAATCAATAAAATTTGTACCATTATAGCACAAACTGCAAACAAGACAAAATTTAATATGGTAGAACTAAACCAATTACTGTTAGAGTTTCAAGCCCACCTAAACTGGGACGCAGTGAGGGAAGAATGGAAAGAACGTCGCGACTGTTGGATGAGCGAGGTGTCAGCAGCAAGTGACGAAAAACACCTAGCAAAATTGCTAGTTGAATTAGAATCAAATTATCAGCGAGAAGCGGTACAAAGTCTCTGGAAAATGATCCGTGAAAGTTGGGTAGAAGAATGTCATATAGCATCGACGCTGGAAGAAGTATCAAGTCTATTGCTGGAACTTGAAAGCAATACAACTTGGGAAGTAGTGACGGATGAATGGCAGAATAATCGGGAGAAGTGGGTACAGCAAATGTACCAATTTATAGAGTAATAATTCACTTACTCAAAATCCACTTTCATGGTGAATGATGTCCCTCCTGTGCGGTTGATTGTCTCGCTTCCCTCAATTACTTTAAATCCCGATCGCTCGTACAAACTCAGGGCCCGATTCGAGCTTCTGACACTCAGGGATACCGATCGATAAGAGACTTTGGCTGCTGACAGCAAACGATCCAGCAACTGCGTTCCTACACCCTGATTTGTATATTCTGGAAGAACGGCGATCGCCAATTCCGGGATAGTATGGTCAACCCACCCAAACCCCTTGTCATCCCCTGTAAACAAACGCACCCAGGCGGCTCCTACTGGCTGGTTCCCGTTCAATTCGATTGCTGCGAAGCCCAAATCGTTGGCACGTCCCCAATTTTTGACATATTTCGCAATTAAAGGATGATTCACAACCGCTTGCACCGTTGATTCGCCTTCTTCTGCCATGTGCGCCGCTTCATACAGCATTTGCCACAGAAAAGGCTCGTCTTCCTGCGTTAGCGGCCGAATAGAATAGCGCAAAATTTGGCCCATAACAACTTTTCCCTGTTGCCCTAATTATTCATCTTTCAGCAAAACCCCATTCAGAAAAATATCAGCGAGTCCTTCAGCCATTTCCTGCATTTCCTGCGGAGAAGCATTCGGCTCCATAATCGTATTTTGACTGAAACCCGCGACTGCAAACATTCCCAAAAAAACCTGAGCGACAATCTTCGGATTCATCTTCCGATAAACTCCTTTTTCCATCGCTGTTTCAAAAAAAGCCTCAGCAACATCGCTCATTTTTCCGATGACTTCCAACTGAATTCTGTCGCGCAAATCCGGGTGAAATTGCGCCTCCAAAAAACACACCCGCATCATGTCGCTATTCTCGCGGATATTCAGCATCCGCCGCCGCATCACCTGAGCCACTGCTTTGTAACTGCCCATCTCGCTTAATTCAGTCAGCAAATCCGTCAGCAACTCCACCCATCCTTCCGTCGCCACCTCAATCAAAATCGCTTTTTTATTATCAAAATGCCGAAATAGCGTACCCTCGGCCACCCCCGCCGCCGCTGCTAAATCGCGAGTTGTCGTGCCGTCGTATCCGCTGCGGGCAAACAACCGCTGAGCGGCTTGTAAAATCCGCTTCTTGGTTTCTGTTTCAGAAGGAGGAGACTGATTAAAAATTCGCATGGCTTTGCAATGGGTAATTGGCTACTTGGAACTACGGGAGCTGGACTGAGGGACTAATTGATGTTAAGTTTTAAAAAGAATCTCTGGCATTGAGGGCAAACATTTTTTTGTTTGACAATCCAAAATCCAAAATCTAAAATCTAAAATCGAATGACCCTTTTTGAGATTTGCTGTATCAGCCTAACATCTGCGGCGCAACAGATCGCTTATGCCTCCAAAAATCTTTATCCTGAGAAAAGAATCTCTGGCCACCGAGCACAAACATTTTTTTGTTTGACAATCCAAAATCTAAAATCTAAAATCTAAAATCGAATGACCCCGCAGTTCCAAAAACCCCGTGAAGCGAAGCTATCCCGTAGGGAATCGCCCGATCGCCAAACTCGATTCATTGCCTCCCTGCTAGCCGCTGTACTGCTGTGGTGGGGAATTTCGCCGGAAATCGCCCTCGCCCGCCCCAACCCCGCTAGCGGCTCGCAAGCAGTCTCTGTTCAACCGTCGCTCGATCGAGTAATCAGCCAAGTCAGCGAATTTAAGCTCGACAACGGCATGAAATTCATCGTACTCGAAAGGCCCAGAGCGCCCGTAGCATCGTTTCTGATTCACGCCGATGTCGGGGGCGCCAACGAACCCGACGGCCAAACCGGAGTCGCTCACTATCTCGAACATTTAGCCTTCAAAGGCACGCCAAAAATCGGCACTACCGACTACCAAGCCGAAAAGCCGCTGCTAGAAAAACAAGACCAACTCTTCGAGCAAATGCAAGCAGCCAAGGCCAGCGGCAAAACTGAAGAAGTCGCCCAATTAAAAGCAGAATTTGACAAATTTGAAGCCGAAGCTTCGCAATTTGTCAAGCGCAATGAACTCGGCAAAATAGTGGAACAAGCAGGCGGAGTCGGACTAAATGCCGCCACTTCTACCGACGCCACAATGTATTTTTACAGCCTTCCAGCTAACAAGTTAGAAATGTGGATGTCGCTGGAATCCGAGCGATTTCTAGAACCAGTATTTCGGGAATTTTACAAAGAAAAACAGGTAATTTTAGAAGAGCGCAGGCTGCGAACCGAGAATTCTCCGATCGGACAAATGGTTGAAGTTTTTGCCAACAAAGCTTTCTCTGCTCATCCCTACCGCCGCCCCGTAATTGGCTACACTGAAGACATTAAAAACCTCACCCGCAGCGACGTGCAGAAGTTTTTCGACACTCACTACGTCCCCAGCAAGCTGACTGTTGCGGTGGTAGGAGACGTGAAAGCTTCGGAGGTGAAGCGACTAGCTCAAATTTATTTCGGCCGTTACAAGGCGAAACCAGCCCCTCCAGAATTGCAACTTGTCGAACCTCCCCAAACGCAAACTAAGGAAGTCACGCTGCAATTAAAAACTCAACCTTGGTATTTGGAAGGATACCACAAACCGGCGATGAATCATCCCGACAATGCAATTTATGAAATGATTGGTTCTTTGCTCAGCGATGGCCGCACTTCTCGGCTCTATAAATCTTTGGTAGAACAACAGCAATTGGCGCTGGCTGCTCAAGGTTTCAGCGGTTATCCGGGGGAAAAGTATCCGAATTTGATGTTATTTTACGCTCAAACTGCTCCAGGCCGCACGGTTGATGAAGTAGCCTCCGCTTTGAGCAAGGAAATTGAGCGCCTGAAAACAGAGCCGGTTTCTGCTTTGGAATTGGAGCGGGTGAAAACTCAGGCGAGAGCCGATTTGTTGCGATCGCTCAATTCTAATATGGGCATGGCATTTGCGCTGGTAGACTATCAAGTAAACACCGGTTCGTGGCGAAATTTGTTCAAGGAATTGGAGGCGATCGCGGCTGTTACTCCCGCTGACATTCAGCGTGTCGCTCAGGCCACTTTCCGCCCGGAAAACCGCACGATTGGTAAGCTTTTGCCGCTTTAAGAAGAAGGAAGGCACGACACGGATTTTGACACGGATACACGGATGAATTGTCGAGCGTGAGGCATTCATCAGAAAGAAGAAAAACTCGTTCCTAGGCTAGGCCCATTCCTGAAAACTTAAGACAGAAACCCCTAATAAATGTCGCTTTTAGTCGAGTCTAGATCCCCCTCGCATCCCCCTTAATAAGGGGGGACGAAAGAGAACACTCTTGTCCCCCCCTTCGTAGGGGCGGTGCCCCCGTGCCCGCCCTAGGTTAGGGGGGATCTAGACTTCGCGACAAACAAGAGAGACGGTAGGTTTAACGTTAAGTTGTCACGCCTTGGGCAGAGCCGGGGAACGCAGATCCAGAGGCTCTGCCTCGAATTGTCAACTTAGGAAACATTGGAGAAAGAATGAAAAGGACTAAATTGAGACTGAAAAAAGTAAAGTTATTTCTGCTATCCCTTTGCTTTTTTACTGTTTCACTGGGAACGTTTAATTTGTTACCTTCCTTCGCGGCTGCACCCAAACACTACGACGAATTAACATTCCCGGCGGTGCCAGAAATTAAACTGCCTAAATACACTCGCTTCGAGCTGAAAAATGGCATCCGCGTGTATCTTATGGAAGACCGGGAACTCCCGCTAGTTGGGGGAACGGCGCTATTTCGCACGGGCGAGCGCTTTGAACCTGCCGATAAAATTGGACTGGGAGGTTTGACGGGAGAAGTGATGCGAACTGGTGGCACGAGCCGGCATACGGCTGATGAATTAAATCAGTTGCTAGAACAGCGAGCAGCTTCGGTAGAAACGGGGATTGATGTTAGTTCGGGCAGCGCTAATTTTAGTGCTTTAGCTGAAGATTTGGAACCCGTGTTTGACTTATTTGCAGAAGTGATTCGGGAACCAATATTTGCTAAGGAAAAGTTGGATTTAGCGAAGAACCAAACTCAAGGTGCGATCGCCCGCCGCAATGACGATCCTGACGATATTACCGGTCGCGAGTTTCAAAAGTTAATTTACGGCGATCGCAGTCCTTACGCGCGCACTGTAGAATACAAAACCCTCGCCAATATTTCCCGCGACGATTTGGTGAGTTTCTACCAGAAATATTTCCATCCCAAGAATATGATTTTGGGTATTTCTGGCGACTTTGATACAGCTAAAATGCGATCGCTCGTCGAGCAAAAATTCGGCAACTGGCAACCGACTCAAAGTGCACAAGTGCCTGCACTACCAACGGTATCGCCAGCAAATGGGGGCGGCATATTTTTGGTAAATCAGCCGCAATTAAGTCAAAGTTACGTGCAAATGGGACATTTGGGCGGAATGCTCAGCAGTCCAGATTACGGTGCTTTGGACGTGATGAACGGGGTTTTGAACGGTTTCGGTGGTCGTTTGTTTAATAATGTGCGATCGCGCCAAGGTTTAGCTTATTCAGTATACGCAGCTTGGAGTCCGAAATTTGACTATCCGGGGGTGTTTGTCGCAGGAGGCCAAACGCGATCGGATGCCACAGTACCGTTTATCCAGGCAATTCGGGCAGAGATCGATCGTATCCGCACCGAACCAATTACCCCGGAAGAATTAGCTTTTGCTAAAGATTCCACCCTGAATTCTTTCATCTTCAAATTTGAAAATCCCAGTCAAACTTTGTCGCGATTAATGCGCTACGAATACTACGGTTATCCCGAAGATTTCATTTTTCGCTACCGCCGCAGCATCGAAGCAGCAACAGTTGCCGACGTGCAGCGCGTAGCCAAGACTTACTTGAAACCGGAGAATCTGGTAACATTAGTAGTGGGAAATACGGCAGCAATTCAACCGCCGTTATCGAGTTTGGGAACTTCGGTAAAAGTGCAATCTGTTGATATCACAATTCCCCCAGCGACTTAATTTATTTACTCGTTCCCAGGCAGAGCGAAAGTATTTTGTAGGGTGCGTCGCTGCGGAAACTTCGCTGGAATTTGTAAGTTTTTGAGCGACGCACCTAACTATTGTGTGGTGCGTCGCTGCGAGATTGTCGGTCTTGTTTGTAAATTTTCGATGGCGACGCAGCCTACGGCTAACTAACGAACATCGCGACATTTCAAGCCAGCCGATCGGGATCGACACCCAACTCCCGCAACTTTGCCGCCAATACCTCCGCCCGCTGGCGTTCCTGTTGGGCCCGCAGCCGTTCCTGTTGGGCCTGTTCCGAACTCCACAGCAGCAAATTTCCAGCCTCATCCCACCAGCGCAGCCAATTCATAGTTTGCCCCAGCCGTTCCCCCGACCAAATCCCTAGCCACAAATCCAACTCTGGAATCCGCACCCGTCCCTCAGCATCAGCGGTTTGGGCTGCATAACCACCATTTTGCAGATACCGCACTTCCAGTTTGGGCTCGTAGGGGTCGTAGGTAACATAGGTGGGCACTTGCAAAATCTGCTCGTAGAAGTAGAGCTTGCCATAGGGAGGAGTCGATCGCACCGACAGTTCGCCGTAATCTTCATTAGACCTCTTGCAAAAATAGCTGGGACGGGCTCTCCGGCCCGTCCCACAAAAAGTTTTTTCTCTTGTGGGATGGGCCGGAGAGCCCGTCCGAAAATTTGATCGAAAGGACTTTTGCAAGAAGTCTATTAGACAAAAACTCCATCACCACCGATACCGGCGCACCCTCCAGATTCGGCGTGTAACTGCGGCGAATGGTGTCCTCTGCGACTCGATGCACTTGCGGCGCGTAAAACCAATCCGGTGCTTTGACTACAATCTGCTTATTTACAGTCGCTACCAGTCCAAAATTGGAACCGATTAGGGCGATCGGCCCAATGCGTCCCGCGGCTCCCAGAGCATCGGTGAGAGCGGCAGCAAGGGGCGGTTGTTGAATATTGTCCAGGGGATCGTCCGGTAATACAAAGTCGGCTGGTAGGGCTTCCCAGGTGACAGTTGGTGCTTTGGAACTCGATGGGATTTGAAGAACCATTAGCTCATACCATTTGAGATTTGAGATTTTAGATTGGAAAACACCGATCGGGTGTCGCCCATTTAATTTGTACCTCACTTCATTCATAAAACCGTTATGGTAAGGTGCGTCGCCCGGAACAATCCGCAAGTTTCATTTCTGATCTGACAGCGACGCACCCTACAGATCACTAAGAAATAAAGGAAGTATTTCACCCAAATTTGGTATAAATTCGTAGTGAAAACTTGCGATACAGCTCTCATTATTCTCTCTTAATCAGGTGTTCAGTATGCGTTTAAGTCCTATCTCTTCCCGGTTTTTGAAACTGTTGACGATCGCACTCCTCACAAATCAATTCACCCAGCTAGGTGCGATCGCAAATCCATCGACCCCCGAATCAGTTAATTCTCCCACCATTATCACGGATCAGGACAGCCCAAAGGCCTTAGTGGACGAAGTTTGGCAGATAATCTCGCGTCAATACATTGATGCGAGATTCAATCAGCAGGACTGGAATGCGATTCGTCAACGCTATGTGAATCGGTCCTATGGTTCCTATGAAGAGGCATATCAAGCAATTCGAGAGATGTTGAAGCTACTGGGCGATCCATTCACCGCTTTCTACGATCCAGTCGCATACGAAAGTTTGCAGAGTACCACTGCTAATATTACCCAAACCGGACTTGAAATTATAAATGACCGGGATACTCAAGCAGTTACGATTATCCAGCCTACTGAAAATTCCCCGGCACATAAAGCCGGAATCTTGCCACATGATATCATCACTACAATTGATGGTAAACCAGTCGAAAGGAAGGCTTTTTATGAAGTCCTGACACTGCTACAAGGAAACCTGGGAACCTATGTTACTCTAGGCATTCTTCGTAATGGTCAGCCCCTCACTTTTAGAATTCAACGTGCCAATACAAAAAATATTCCTGTACGGTATCGTGTTGAGGAAACTGCGTTTGGTCGGGTTGGTTATATTCGGCTAAATCACTTCAGTGCTCAGGTTACGGAGGATATGAAGGCGGCGATCGAAGCTTTGGAGAAACAGAATGTAAAAGGCTACGTGTTCGACCTTCGCTCTAATCCAGGTGGCTTGTTGAGAGCAAGCATTGACATCGCTCGGATGTGGCTCGATCGAGGCATCATTTTTAGTATGATTGAACGCGATGGAATACAAGACCAGAACCAGGCCAATCATAGCGCACTCACCCAGAAACCTTTAGTCATCCTAATCAATGATAATTCTGCTAGTGCCAGCGAAATCGTGGCGGCAGCCTTGCAGGAAAATAAACGAGCAAGCTTGGTCGGAACAAGAACCAAAGGTTATAATTCTATTCAGTCTGTACGGGGACTGCAGAATGGCTCAGGTTTAGCAGTCACGGTCGCAAAATGGTTAACGCCCACAGGACGAGATATTAACCGAACTGGACTCAATCCTGATGTAGTCGTAGAACTGACTGATAGGCAACAGCAAGACCTGTTTCGCGATCGTAAAATTGGGACTACCGCCGATCCTCAATTCGTGAAGGCGTTACAAATCTTAAATCAGAAGTTGCGACCTTCCAGGTAATCGATTCAGGACTTACGCACGAGCCGTCAAAACCCGGTTTCTATGTCAATATTTCTCGCAGATGTGCAGGATTTTTCTCAGAAACCGGGTTTTTTGCGTAAGTCCTGAATTAACTAAAAATCAATACTCAAAGGCGCTCTCGGAAACGGAATTACATCCCGAATATTCCCCATTCCCGTCATAAACTGCACCAACCGTTCAAATCCCAAACCAAACCCAGCGTGAGGCACAGTCCCGTAGCGGCGCAAATCCAAATACCACCACAATTCCTCCTTATTCATACCCTGGGCTTCCATACGCCGCTCCAACACATCCAGCCTTTCTTCCCGCTGCGAACCGCCGATAATTTCCCCAATATTAGGAGCCAAAACATCCATTGCTCGCACGGTTTTCTCGTCCTCATTTAAACGCATATAAAATGCTTTAATCCCGACGGGATAATCGCTGACAATTGTCGGCTTTTTAAACAAGTCCTCAGCCAAATAACGCTCGTGTTCCGACTGCAAATCCAAGCCCCAACTTACCGGGAAATCAAACTTTTTGTCAGCTTTTTCCAAAAGTGCGATCGCCTCGGTATAAGTAATCCGCTCGAACTGATTATTAATGATATTTTCAGCAGTAGCCAAAACCGTTTTGTCAATGCGCTCATTGAAAAACTCCATATCTTCCGGGCAACGATCCAAAACGTATTTAAAAATGTACTTTAAAAACGCCTCAGCCAAATCCATATCTCCCTGCAAATCGCAGAAAGCCATCTCCGGTTCAATCATCCAAAACTCCGCCAAATGCCGCGAAGTATTAGAATTTTCCGCTCGGAAAGTCGGGCCAAAAGTGTAAACATTGCCGAAAGCCATCGCCATAACTTCCGCTTCCAACTGGCCGCTAACTGTTAAATAGGCGCGCTTTCCAAAAAAGTCTTTAGCATAATCAACCTCTTGCGAATCAGTGCGCGGCACATTCTTTAAATCAAAGTTGGTAACGGCGAACATTTCCCCCGCACCTTCGCAGTCGCTAGCAGCAATAATCGGAGTATGAACCCACAAAAAACCGCGTTCTTGAAAAAATTGGTGTACCGCCGCCGAACAAGCATTGCGGACTCGAAAAACAGCACCGTGGGTGTTTGTGCGCGGCCGCAAATGCGCGATTGTCCGCAAGAATTCAAAGGAATGGCGCTTTTTTTGCAGCGGATAAGTTTGCGGGTCTGCATCGCCGTAAACTTCTACTTGTGAGGCTTTCAACTCAATTCGCTGTCCTTTTGCCGGAGATGCTACCAGCACTCCCGACACTTCTAGAGATGCACCTGTATTCAGTTGTTTCAGTACATTTTCAAAATCTGGCAAATCGGAATTTATGACTACTTGCAAGTTAGCCATCGCCGAACCATCGTTGACTTCGACAAAGGCAAATTCTTTCAATTCGCGCTTAGTGCGAACCCAGCCTTGAACAGTTACAGTTTCGTCGGGTTCACCTGCGCGCAAAATCGCTGCTATTCGTTGATTTGTCATAATATCCACTCCTGTTTATTTAATATTTTGCACCATATTTCTCTCTTTTCTCTTCCTCTGCGCCCTCTGCGCCCTCTGCGGTAAATAAAAAAATCAAAAATTCTAACTCCCAACATCCTTCAACCTGCATAGGATTTCAAAATCCAACCGATCAAAATGCCAAGCCCCCCAAAGCGAACTGCTTGCCAAAAAGGTTGTTTTATGCTTCCCCAAGAAAACAGGCTGCTTTCTAAATTCAACTCGATAGTTTCCAATTCTTGCTCAATTTCCCGCAATTCTTTTTTGAGTTCCGGCAATGGATTTCGGCGCCCCGACTGGCGGATTTCTTCGCGGCGATGGCCGAGTTCTACTTGGCGCTGTCGATCGACCTGAATTTGAGTGTACCGTTCTTTGACTCCTGCGAGCGATCGCTCAACTGCTGCGAGCGCTTGAACAAACTCACTTTCTTGCTCTTCGGGATTTAACTCTGACGGCTGTTGAGGCATTTCGATCTGCAAACCTGACAATAATAATAAAAAAAACCGATTTCCAATTAAGTTGTTATTATATGCAGTATATTTTTTAAATTCAGAAACGGCAGCCAAATCCGTATAATTGCCAATTATGCTTGAAACTACACAAACAACCCAAACTGTCAACCTCAACGAGCTGAGCACGGTAGAACTCGCCCAAGCTCTCGCCGCGCGCCTCGCCATCGCCGAAAAAGATTGGCACCGCCTCAAAGCCAACCGTTCCGCGCGGGCCTGCGAGCAAGCGGCAGCCGCTTTGGTCTTTTTGCTCAAAAAACAGCCCGAAGAAGCTCTCCCGCGCTTAAACCAAGCAGCAGGATGGCTGGATCGATCGATATCGGCTCCTCCCTGTCCCACCCACGGCAAATAATTTTGAGTTTTGATTCTTGAGTTTTGACTTGAGTAGTCGCTCAAAATTTAGACAATCGCGCCGCTAGATCGAGCAGCGCGATTGTGAGTTCAAAAGATTTATACTTTTTTAACTCAAAACTCACATTTTGCATTATGATCAGCTATCAATAGCCAGATACTCCAATTTCTCACTGCAAGCTTCAGCCCGAGAACGAAAAAATTTCCCGGTCTAGCGGAGGTGAAAACTGCTGCTTTCATAGCGGTGCTAGCGCAAGCGAGGCAGTCGGTAGGGACTGGCAAGTTCTTTGCACAGCCGTAACTCTGTACCTTCAGAATTCCACTCTACCCGATCGAATATTTGGTAAAGAATAAACAACCCCCTACCACATTCCTGTTCCACATGGGGTAGTCCAGAGTTATCTGCAACATCCTCTGCGAGGAGACTGTCGCAATCATCGGTATAAAGGTTGCAACTGCAAGGAGCCTTAAAGCCAGAACCTTCATCCGATATCACCCACCAATATTGGTTTTGGACGATCGAAAAACGGACTCCAACAGTTTTAGCGGGATCTAATTTGTTTCCATGCTTAGCAGCATTTACCAAAGCTTCTTGAAGCCCCAACCGCAATTCTGCTTGCCAGAAATCTGGCACCTCTGCTAGGAGCAGATCCAAAATAGGACAAAGGTATAGAGTAGAAGCGAAGCTAATCGTAATCCAATTGCGTCCGACGGGACGAGGTGAAATAGCAATCACTCAGAAAACTCCCTAACTTTCAGGTGGATAAAGTTCACACCCTGCATAGTTGGCTCCCTAGTATTCAAAATGCTAATTAATTGAGCGGCGCAGCTCTACTTCTATCTTAGAGTATCAAAGCAATTAAGAACAGCAAACCACGTCACAAAATATTCTGCGATTCTGAGAAACTTCTGCAGAGAACCATCAGTAATTCTACTTATAACTTCTTCCAGTAGCGAAATTTTTGAGGTCGGCTTTTGCCAACTAGCAACCAAACGGCTCGCTGCATCCTCCAAGCCATTAACAGCTACCTAACAAACGATCCCCACGTTGAAAAGCTCGGAAATAACTATAAAAAAGTCGATCCCTTCACCCTCGCCCATCAGGTTCGACCCTAGCAGCCGCTGCTTTGCGCCATCGCCCAGAACTTGATGTTGCAGCCAAACAGCCAAATCATCATACCTAGGTGTGTTGCAGCCCAAACCCGATTTATTTTCCCAAATGCGATCGGGCAACATATCTCCCATTGCTGCGCCCCTCACAAAATCAATATTCGTTACAAAACTTATTAAGCCTGAGTGCCGGCGAGCGCGAGAGCCCAACTCGCCCACATTGACCTATCCTTTGCTGGCGAAACTCCGGGGCGTTGTTCCAACTAGATAAATCTGAATGTCGCGATACAATAGTTATAGTAAATAATTATTTCTTTACATTATGCAAGCAACCCCAGCCATAACCGCAGCCCCCATAGCCGGCACTTACTGGCAGTGGCGGGGGCATTCAGTATACTACGTTCGATCCAGCGATCGGCATCCAGAACGCCCTCCCCTGCTGTTAATTCACGGTTTTGGAGCCTCCACAGACCACTGGCGCAAAAATATCAGCGGCCTGAGCAAAGACTTTGAAGTGTGGGCGATCGACCTGATCGGATTCGGGCGATCGGCAAAACCAGAATTGCAGTACAGCGGCGACCTCTGGCGCGACCAACTCCACGATTTTATCACCAACATCATCGGCCGGCCCGCCGTACTAGCCGGCAACTCCCTCGGAGGCTACGCCGCCTTGTGTGTAGCAGCCGGGCGCCCCGAATCAGCAGCGGGACTCATATTAATCAACAGCGCCGGCCCCTTCAGCGAACCGCAGCCCGCACCCGAAGCCCCGCCCTTGCAAAAAGCCATATCTGCCGTAGCTAAAACCTTATTTCAGCAAGATTGGGCAAGTTTTCTGCTGTTCCAGTACGTGCGCCAGCGATCGACAATTCGGAAAACCCTAGAAAAAGTTTATCTCGACCAAAGCGCCGTCACAGACCAATTAGTAGAAGAAATTTACCTTCCCTCCTGCGATCCCGGTGCCCCCAAAGTATTCGCTTCCGTATTCCGAACACCCCAAGGCGAAAAAATTGACGTATTACTTAGTCAATTAACCTGCCCATTGCTAATGCTGTGGGGAGAAGGCGATCCGTGGATGAATTCCACAGAAAGAAGCGCTAAATTTCGCAAACACTATCCGCAGTTAACAGAACACTTTATCAAAGCTGGTCACTGTCCCCACGACGAAGTACCAGAACAGATAAACGAACTGATTCGCGCATGGATAATTGACCAATAGTCGATCGGCACATAGATAATTTTCCCCCGGTCATCTCCTCCCTCGGAGAGGGGGAAAATTATCCGATTTGCCGTAAAAATTTATGTATTGTGCCAACACAAACGCGGTTAATTTCTCTCACATATTCTGAGGAGACGGAAACAATGACCCGCAAAAAGACTCGCCGCAATTTTATATTGAGCAGTATAGCTGTTGCCAGCGGCATTGCAGGTGCTAAGGCGATCGAACAGCAGGATGGGGAAATCGCAGCCGCACCCAATAACCAGGCGGTCGCCACAGTAAAAATGCCAGAACGACTGTTAGGCAACACCGGCGTGAAAGTGCCGATTTTCGGTTTGGGGGGGGCCGGACAAACACCGCTGTCGCAGCCGGGAAGAGAAGCAGAAGCAGCGGCGCAAATTGAACGCGCGATCGAACTAGGCATTCGCTATTTTGACACGGCAGCCGACTACGGGCCCAGCGAAGAAAACTTAGGCAAAGTTTTGCCACCATATCGATCGCGCCTATTCTTAGCCACAAAAACCGCCGCCAGAGACAGAGACGGGGCGTGGAGAGACTTAGAGCGATCGCTCAAAAGATTGAAAACCGATCGGCTAGACTTGTGGCAACTCCACCACGTCTCATTCCAAACAGAATTAGACAAAATTTTCAGTGCCAAAGGAGCAATAAAGGCGATCGAAGAAGCCAAACAGCAAAAAATAATTCGTTTTTCCGGCATCACCGGACACCACGAACCAGCCATCATTGCCGCAGGCTTGGATCGCTATCCTTTCGACACAACATTAATCTCCCTCAACGCCGCCGAAAAACATCATCCGCGCTCCTTTGTTACCAGCGCTTTACCAGTGGCCAAAGCCAAAAACATCGGCGTCATAGCCATGAAAATACCAGCTTACGGCAAATTATTTCAGAACGGTGTTTTAGATGGAATGCACCAAGCAATGGGCTACACGCTTTCACTTCCCGGCGTGCACTGCTGCGTCATCGCCGCCGAGTCAGTAAAGCAATTAGAAGAAAACTTCAAAGTCGCCCAAGCATTCAAACCCCTGAACACAACAGAAATGGCAGCACTTGAAAAACGCACCGCCGCCGCTTGGGAAGAAAATACATTTTTCCGACAGTGGACTTAGAGCTGATGTTGGGAAATGCGGCGCTCGTCGCCGCTCTACTTGCTGTTAATATTGAACAAGAATCACCAATCCTGGCATAATGGGTTTAGGAATGAAAAATCTATACAACTAACGGTTTCAGGTTCCTCTCTATCTGATAGTTTATCAACAGGAAATTTTTTAATGAAATTAGAAATTAGAAACTTAGGTGTTGTTGAAAAAGCAGAAATTGATTTAAAGCCTTTAACTGTTTTTATTGGTCGTAATGGTGAAGGGAAAACATGGGCTGCATACACTTTATCAGCGATCCTCGGACAGCAGGGATACGGAAATTACTTAAAAGCTTATCTTGACGGTAAAACCCAACAGACATATCCAATCATAGATAGCGCACTTCAGCAACTTTTTGATGAAGGTAATGCACAAATTGATATGATTAAATTTGCTAATGACTGTGCGGAAATTTATATTAATGATGTGGCTCGTTTGGCTCGAAACTGGATGCCCTCTTTTATGGCTACAGAACGAGCAGATTTTGATAACTTGCAAGTAGATTTAAATTTAGCAGAAACAAAAGCAGAGTTGTTGAAAAGGATAAAATCAGCTTCTGTCGAGAGTGAAATTTCTTTAGGTTTACTTAATGCCCTGAAAGAATCAGACGAAGGAATATTGTATTTTTATTCAAACGGGAAAATTTTGAATAAGCTGCCTAAAAAAGCGATTAAGCAATTCGTAATTCAGGAAATTTTTCAGATGCTCCACAAAGCATTTTATGCTTATATACATATATTCCCTACTGAAAGGACTACTTTTATAACTTTTCCATTTAGCTCTTTTCAACTTCGAGAAGTTAGAAGCGAAGAACTTTTAAAAGAAACAGATAAATCCGAATTTGAACGCAGAAAAACGCCTTTGGTTGAACCAGTAAAGCGTTTGTTGGAGATGATTATATGGAGTTCTAGAAAAAAAGACAGAGAAGAGGAAATAAAAAAGAATCCTTTGGTAGAGGAATATGTGAAGTTAGCTGATTTTTTAGAAAAAGAGATTTTACAAGGAAAGGTCGGTTTTGAAACATCATCAGAATTGCGAAAAGAACTACTTTTTCAACCTAAAGAAAGTACCAAGTTGGAGATGCCTATTGTTTCTTCAATGGTAAAAGAATTAGCTCCATTAGTTCTCTGTTTACGCTATTTAGTTGAACCAAATGAGTTACTGATAATTGATGAGCCAGAAATGAATTTACATCCAGCGGCTCAAGTAGAGATAGCTGAATTTTTGGCAATGTTAGTCAATGCTGGATTGCACGTCTTAATTACAACCCACAGTCCCTACATTGTTGACCATCTTGCTAATCTCATGCAAGCAGCTAAGCATGAAGATCCAGATAGCATTAAAGAAATGTTTTATTTAGAGCGAACAGATGCTTTTATTTCTCAAGAAAAAGTTTCAGTCTATTTGTTTGAGGATGGAACAGCCAAAAACATTATCAGTGAAGAAGGTACAATAAATTGGGAAACTTTTGGTCAAGTGTCGGATGATGTTTCTCGCATTTATGCTAATTTACTGAAAATTCAAGATTGAGAGACAGTTAATGCCTTTTGAAAATTTGCTTTTATCCTCCTGTTTACTTCCAGGTCAAACTTATTTTAAGGAACATAAAGCTTCAGTAAAAGTAGAACCCCTAGAAGGCGAAACAATACTTTTTTTTAACATAGATGACCAATCAAATCCTGGTTGTAAGCTGCGTCAATTTTTATGGGGCACAGAAAAAGGTCAAAAAATGTGCGACCTGATGGTGTTTTACGCTAAAGACAGCAAGCGTGTTATCTGTTTTGTAGAATTAAAAGATAATATCGGTGATTTAGGTCAGGCCACAAAGCAAGTAATTAATACATACGATACTTTCAAGGTACATCTGCAAAAAAGTTATACGCCGAAAGCATTTATCTATGCGTGGGCCGGTTCTTTACCCTACGAACATGAGGAATATCAGAGAGAGTTATTAAAGGCGTTTGGGAAAAATAATTTTGATTTTAATAACAGAAGTAATGATGCTTTAGGTGATTTGTTGCGGGGAAACCCACCTAAAACAGGTGGAGGGAAGCGGAAAAATAAAAAGTAGAAAAAATCTGTCAATTAAGGCTATTCAATAAGATTTTTTTGAAGCGCCACACCTATGTTCTCTCTTTAGTTGCACCTCTGCGGTGAAAATACGTCAAATCAAAAAACAAGGCGACCCAACCAGGTTGCCTTGTTTTTTATCATAAAAGATGCAATTTGTCAACAGCAAAGAGCTACTTTTTTTTCCGTTTAGCCTTATCTAACCGCCTACGATCGCGCCACTCAACAGAAGTCAAATAAGCGACCCCGCCAGTCACCGTCACCAGCAGTACAAAGGCCACTAAAACGAGAAAATTAGCAATCGAAAATTCCACAACCCCTCTTCCTCTGATTTTACATTTTCTACTTTCGATTTTAGATGAAAAATGTTAACAATTAACAGTTAAATGTTGACGGCTAACTGTTAACTGTTAAGACTCCCTTCAAACTGCTGGCAACTCTTCCAAAATGGTAAACCTCACATGATTAATTGCCAGACTCCCCACGGAAACATCCTCCTTGTTTAAAGGAAGACCGCCGCTGGTGAGACCTTGAAACCGGATTCCTTTGCCAATTTCTACGTGATACCAAGCCAAACCCATAAAAAATCGCAACGGATAAGGGCCTCTGTCTTGAATATCATCAGGATTAGATTCCATCGGCACCCAGCCAAAACCTGGAATGTAAAATTCCAGCCAAACGTGATTGAAATCCGGCTCCAGCGACACACCTTTTCTGTCACCAAAAGCCGGACACTTGTAGCGGCCGATCGTGCGGCAAGCAATCCCGTTTAACCTAGCCAAAGCTAACAAAAGTCCCACGTATTCGCCGCAGGAACCGATACCACGGCGCAGCACAATATCGGGAGTGTCAATGTGAGGTCTAATTCCGTAAGAAAGTTGATCGTAAACAAAATTACGAATGCTCAGCAATTGCCTGAGAATGTTAGTTTCCGAACCAATAGCCGCCGCAGCCGCCGATCGCACAATCTCCGTATCCATCGCCAAATTGTCATTATCCACCAAATACTTAGCTGCAAACTCCGGCGACAGCTTCGGACTCTTTTCGACATCCCGAGGCGATAACTGATACTTAATCGATCGAACTTCTAACAAAGCCTTCCAGCCAAAAATTCGGCGTTCCCCAGGGTGCAGCCGATCGAACTTAAACACCGCCACCCGTTCCCCTTCCTGAATTTCCTCAGTAAAAGGCATTCCAATCGGCGTAATTTTCCTGACCTTTTGTCGGTGAGTTTGCGAAGGCAAAGCAATCCGCCACTCCAAATTTTCGATTTCTACCTCATCGAGAGGAGACAGTTCCTCCACATAAGACATTTCCATCAAAAAACCGTTTGACAAAGCGTAGCGCTCGGCTTCATTGTAGTGAAAAGACAAAGGCTGAATAAAAGTGCGATCGCGCTTCGTCAACTGAAAAGGATCTTCCGAATTCGGGTCATCCCGGATGTAAAGTTCATCCCCGGCATAAGCCACGTACAGAACCTCCTCCCCAGTTTCGGAATCCTTGTGAAAAGCCAAACCCGAAGGCGACTCAAAGGGAGTCAAAACGCTAAATTTAATCTCCCCAGTTCCCCGTTCCAAACAGTAAACAGTTTGCTCAGTCTTGTCACAAACCCAAATTTCCTCATCCCGGACAGTGATATTTTCTACCCCAATACCGGGAGCATAAAACCGAGTAATTTCTCGACCAGTTTTTAGGTCAAAAACCAGAATCGAGGCTAATCTCTGGCAAGTCACATAAAGCGTAGATTTCCAAACAGCAATCCCGTCAGCAGGATAAGAAAGCGAAACAAAATGTTCCGGTTGGAGTTCAGTTATCGCCCCGTCCCGAATTGCGCCCCGACAGCAACAAATATCCTCATCCCGCGCAAACCAGAGAGTATCTTCCGAAATAGCTAGCCCAGTTGCGCCCGCAAACTTAGCCGTTTGATAAGGATTCAAAACAGTAGTGTTGTCAGTTTCTCGATCGATCTCCAATAGCAGCCCTTCGGCGCGATCGACAGCGAACAACCTATTTCCTAAAAAAGCAATGCCGTGCAGTGCCAAGACTCCGATGGGTCTGACCATCCGCAGCCCCGAAGGCTGTTTGTCCGAGAGAACAGGTGAATCGAGATTCATGCTAAATTTCTTGCCGGTATTGTACACAAAAACTGATTTGTAACTTGTAGCCGATCGCTTGAGGTTCACCAGCAAAATTGCCGAGTTTCCTGATATCCATGATTGACGCATCAACCGGGTGTTGTTAGGAAAAGACGCCTTGTAGCCTCTTGTCTGAGTTAAAAAACCCGGAATATTAGTCTTTGTCAAAGTTGGGTTGAACAAGCTCAACCGAACCTGCAGCCGTGAATGGAAGTAAGTATAACTACTAAGCTACCACTGACAAACGCGACAGAGAATTCTATGTTGAGCACAGCGACCAAAATAATCGTATCTGCCTGAAGATATAAATTAAGTACAACAGATTACGATATCCGTCAAAACCTTGGATAGAATAAAACCGTGAGATAAAGTTCCTAGGTTCATCAAAAGGCAGGTTCGTCATGGCTTTGAAGTCTGCTCTAAATATCGGTGCTCTTTCCTTAATTCTGTCTTTAGAGGCAGTTGCCGCCGGTAGTTTTTTAATACCTGCAGAGGCTCTCAACAGCCCCGCAAACATTGTCCAGCGCGCCTCACCACCGCAGCTACCCCTCAACTGGCAAACAGCTCAACCCCCTGAACCAAGCGGAAGCAGACCGAACAGCCAGCAATTGGAACCCGCGTGGAATAGCTTTCAACCGCCGGAGGACGGAGTACCCGGAAGGCGGGAAGGGGGAGGAACCCGCGGGTTAGAATGCCCCACGGCCACAACTGCCTTAACTGCCTTGATTCCCCAATCAACTATGGGGCAAACCATATCAGCAAAGCCAACATTTTTCTACTACCTTCCCGTAGCCCTCGACAAAACAGTTCAGTTTGAGTTAGCAGACGAAAGGGACAAAACACTATACAAAAAAAGTTTTCGCATGGTAACTAGCCGTGCAGGTGTAGTTAGCGTCAGCCTCGGCTCCGATGACAACTCGCCAGCCCTGGAAGTTGGCAAAAACTATCAATGGTACTTTACTATCAAATGCAACCCAAAAAATACAACCGATGATGTTCTCGTTTCCGGGTGGATCAACCGCACCGCACTCGCCCCAACCGTGAAAACAGAGTTGGATCGATCGTCCGATCGCACCAAGCTCAGCATCTTCGCCCAACAAAATCTCTGGTACGAGTACCTGGCAACTCTAGCTCAATTGCGTATCGAGTCTCCCAGCGATGCCAGTTTAGCGATCGAGTGGTCAGCAGTGCTCAACTCAGTCGAACTCGGCAAAATAGCCCAAGAACCCTTAGTCGCAAGTGAGTTAACACCTATCACAAGAAAATAATTCAACACCAGTTTCACGCAAAGAATGCAACGGTAGGCCCGTGCCCCAAACCCTGATAGCCATAAGTCATTGGCAATTCTAAAATCTAAAATCTAAAATCTAAAATCTAAAATGGTATGACTGGTGCAGCAAGTACGAAAAACTCGGTTTCGAGCGCGGTATTTGGCAGCGCCACAGATGATTTTTGCCTGTTGCGGATTGTTTGGTCGATCGTCCTAAATAAATTAAAATTTTTGTACCGATCGGCAGTTCGGACTTCTGACATCTTGAAAGCCGGACTGTGGAAATTTTGATGGTCAAATTTCGCCTAATACTAAATGATAAACTGGCATAGTCAAGCAGGCGACAAACTTATTTTAGAGAAATTATTAATTATGCGCCCGAATGCAAATATTGCACTATTTCGGTTGGGGATTTCACTTCTAACTGCGCTGCCGATGGCTTGCTTTTATGCCAATAAAGCTATATCCCAAACAAAGGATATTTCTCAGTTGCCCGTCGCCGCTGACAACTCAGCAGATACGGGCAATCAAGTATTAGCACTTCAAAAACTGGAAATCAAGCAAAATGAAACAGCAACAAACTTAAATCAGCTTCCCGATTCGATCGAGACCAACCCTGAACGAGAAACACAATCGAACCCCGCCGAGAACAGGCAAGATGCCTGTTCCACAAGCAGTTTGATTGATTGTCGTACGGGCATCTTGCCCGTAGCAAAAAATCTGGTTGACAACGATCGCCAATGTCAGAACCCGCTAGATTGCAATCATGTTTTAGCCCAGAACCAACCCTCGCTGCCTCCAAACCTGCCATCGCCGCCGACGGAGCCCGATCCAAATCGCGATCGATTTCTGCAACCGGCCCCGCAGCCTTCCCCAGAACCTCCCCAAGCACCGCCCACAGTAGCGCCGCCGTCCCGGTCGCCAGTTCCCCCAACCCTGCCGAATACACCAATTGAGGTGCAGAAAATTCAAGTAGTTGGCAGCACAATTTTAAGCCAAGACGAAATTAATGCCTTAGTCAACCCGTTAGAAGGCCGTTCTACCACCCTAGAACAGCTCAAACAAATCGCCGACAAAATTACCGAAATTTACCTCAATCGTGGCTACATCACTTCGAGAGCAGTCTTGCCGCCCCAAACTATCACCGCAGGGGTAGTCCAAATTCAAGTGATTGAAGGCAAGCTAGCCCGAATTGAGGTAGAAGGAACTAAAAGATTGCATCCGAGTTACATCCGCAGCCGGATTCGACTCGGTGCCGGAATGCCTTTAAGCACAGCTTCATTAGAAGACCAACTCCGGCTGTTACGAGTCGATCCTTTATTTGACAATGTAGAAGCCAGTCTGCGGGCTGGGGATAATGAAGGAGAGAGCATTCTGATCGTCCGAGTCTCGGAAGCTAATCCGTTTCAACCTACTTTCAGCATTGACAATTACTCGCCTCCCAGTGTCGGTTCCGAAAGATTGGGAGTTAGTTTGCGGCACCGCAATATAACAGGAAATGGCGACGAACTGGCAGCGGCTTATTACAGATCGCTCGGCGATTCAGACGTGTTTGATTTTAGCTATCGCGTGCCGCTAAATGCAATGAACGGCACTTTGCAATTGAGGGCGGCACCGAATCGCAACAGTATCGTACAACCACCTTTTAACCGTGCTGACATTTCGGGAAAATCGCATTTATTTGAAGTTAGTTACCGCCAGCCGCTGCGGAGAACGCCGATCGAAGAATTTGCCTTGTCTGCCGGTTTTACTTATCAAACAGGTAGAACTTTTGTCGCCGGCGAACCGGTTCCTTTTGGCATCGGCCCGGACTCCAATGGTGTCACCACTACGAGCGCAATTAAGCTGGGACAGGACTACATTCGGCGCGACCCGCAGGGTGCTTGGGCCGTGCGATCGCAATTTACGATCGGCACTAGCTTGTTTGATGCTACTCAAAACGAAGGTTCTGATCCCGACGGACAATTTTTGAGTTGGCTGGGTCAATTGCAGCGAGTACAGCGATTGAATGACAAACATTTATTAATTTTGCAGGCAGACTTGCAGTTGTCAGCTAATAGTTTGTTACCTTCCCAGCAATTTGTAATTGGCGGCGGGCAATCTTTGCGCGGCTACCGCCAAAATGTCCGTTCTGGGGATAACGGCTTCAGAGTTTCCATCGAGGATCGGATTACTTTGCAGCGCGATGCTTCGGGAAATCCCAAACTTCAATTAGCTCCCTTTTTGGATGCGGGTACGGTATGGAACGTTGCGAACAATCCTAATACATTAACCAATCAGACATTTTTAGCAGGTTTAGGTTTAGGGGTAATCTGGGAACCGATACAGCGGGTGAACCTGCGCGTTGATTACGCTTTTCCTTTGGTGAGAATTAGCGATAAAGGCGACAATCTGCAAGATAACGGCATTTACTTCAATATAATTTATACACCCTAAAGGGACTTGCTGATATCTGGCACTATTGTCAGCAACAGGCAAGATGCCTGTTCCACAAAATATAAATTTTCTTGTGGAACAGGCATCTTGCCTGTTCATAAAAGGCTAGTTGAGAATGGTGCAACCTATGAGGACTTAGGCACTCCCGGTGTCCTGACTGGGGGTAATATTAATTCCCACGCTACCGGAGTTGGTATTAGACGCAGGTAGCTGTCCCTTGAGAAAAATCAGCTCGCTTTACAAACCACAGTCAGCTAGTCAAAAGATAATAACATCGACGAGCCAACGCCCCGCAGCCGATTCAAGTTACATCCCTTAACGTCCTTGCCTCACCCTTGACGCACCCAATGACAGACAAAGATTATGAAAAATGATAGAGTTTGTCCTTAACATAAATAATTTTTTCTGACAACTAACCCCCAGCCCATCTTAATTTTGATGACCTCGGTAAAAAAAAGAGCCAACGCTAAGCAGATTTGCCTATCCAAAAAGAAACTATAGCTTTTGGCTTTTACGGAGTCGATAGAGAAAGGTTCAGTTGACCCCCCTCTCCCAATTCTTAACTCTCCCAAAAAACAATTATGCTGCCAGATAAATACCGAAAAGTGCATCGCTGTCTCCCTCTGGTGATGGGAGTGGTATTCGCTACTACCTACAGCATCCCCATCAGCGGCCAACCCAGGATTCCCACACCATCCCAGTCACCGACAACAGAAAAACCCAACCCATCGGGAACGCAGCAACCCGTGCAAGCATTTGGCGGGCAACTCGCCATGTTTGTGGGGCATGAGGAGATGGTCATAAGTGCAGTATTTAGCCCCGATGGTCGCCAAATCCTCACTGCTAGTGCAGATAAAACCGCCCGCTTGTGGGATACCAAAGGCAATCTCCTAGTTATGTTCCAGGGAGATAAAGCGGCAAGTAGATCGGGAGGCTTCCCAGGAACCAGATTCAGTACAGCCATATTTAGTCCTGATGGCAGCCAAATTCTCACTACTACTGAGTATGGAGTCCGCTTATGGGATATCAAAGGCAATCTCCTCAAAGAGTTCCGGGGGGATCAGGAGCGGGGTGAAGTTATAAGTGCCGTGTTTAGTCCCGATGGTTCTAAAATCCTAACCAGTAGTAACTTTGGGAATGAAACCGTCAGGTTGTGGGATATCAAAGGCAATCTTCTCAAAGAATTCCAGGGGCATAAAGCAAGAATTAGCGCACCAGTCCGCCCAAAAGCTGTATTTAGCCCTAATGGTCGCCAAATCTTTACTGTCGGTTCGGATGGAACTGCCCGCTTATGGGATATCAAAGGCAATCTTCTCAAAGAATTCCAGGGGCATAAGGATCGTGTCGCCAATGCAGTCTTTAGTCCCGATGGACGGCAAATCCTCACCGCTAGTCTAGATAAAACTGCCCGCCTGTGGGATACCAACGGTAATCTCCTAACCGAGTTCCAGGGGCATGAAAATCATGTCCAAAATGCAATATTTAGCCCCGATGGTCGGCAAATCCTAACCTATAGTAGGCAAGTCCGAGTTTGGGATACCAAAGGCAATCTCCTCGCTGTGTTCGGGCAGCATGGAGATTCCCACTGGAGTTCTGTCTCGATTGCAACAGGATTTAGCCCGGATGGTCGCCAAATCCTTACCAGTAGTATGGATGGAACTGCTCAAATTTGGGATACCAAAGGCAATCTGTTGGCAAAATTGCGGGGGCATAAGGATCTCGTCTGGGGAGTATTTAGTCCCGATGGCCGGCAAATCATCACATTAGGTTGGGATAAAATCGCCCGCCTGTGGGATGTGTCAGCCGCAATTGCTGCCGAATCCGAGCAAATAGCTGTCAAGGAAAGCCTTCAGGAAGGCGTGTCCAAAAATAACGCTCAACTGGCAATATTCCGAGGGCACAATAGTGATGTCCTCAGTGCCGTATTTAGTCCCGATACCAGGCACATCCTCACCGCTAGTCAGGATAAAAAAGCCCGTCTGTGGGATCTCAAAGGCAATCTCCTAACCGAGTTCCAGGGGCAGGAGGGGCTCAGCCGCGCAATATTTAGCCCCGATGGTCGTCAAATCCTCACCATTAGTTTTGGTAGTGTTGATGCGAATGATAGCACTACCCGTTTGTGGGATACCCAAGGCAATCTCCTGGCTCAGTTGCGGGGGAGTGGCTCTTTAGGAATCTACAGTGCAAAATTTAGCCCCGATGGTCGCCAAATTCTCACCGCTGGTGGTAATGGTGGTGGTGATGATACCGCCCGCCTGTGGGATCTTAAAGGTAATCTCCTAGCTGAGTTGCAACCACCTGAGAAAGTATGGGGGGGAATAGCCACAAGTGCGGTATTTAGTCCAGATGGCCGGCAAATCCTTACTGCTAGTAACGATAAAAAAGCCCGCCTGTGGGATCTCAAAGGTAATCTCCTGGTAGAGTTTCGGGGGCATGAGAAGGGGGTCAGAAGTGCACTATTTAGCCCCGATGGTAGTCAAATCCTCACTGCCAGCGATGATGAAACCGCCCGCCTGTGGGATCTCAAAGGCAATCTTCTAGCTGAGTTCCGGGGGCATAGAGAGAGACTCACAACAGCCGTATTTAGCCCCGACGGGAAGCAAATCCTCACCTATGCTTGGGCTGAAACTGCTCGCTTGTGGGATACCAAAGGCAATCTCTTGACAGAGTTTCGGGGAGATGAAAAATATTTCTACAGTGCAGTTTTTAGTCCCGACGGCAGCCAAGTTCTCATTATCAGTAATGATGCTGCAAATGGAATCGACCCTGGTATCGCCCGCTTATGGGATACCAAAGGTAATCTCCTGGCTGTGTTCCGAGGGCATGAAAGAGGTTTCGGTGCAGTATTTAGCCCCGATGGTAGTCAAATCCTCACTGCCAGTGATGATGGCACCGCCCGTCTGTGGGATGTATCAGTAGCAATTGCTGCCCAAGCCGAGCAAATGGCAGCGCTGCAAACTTTTCGGGAAAGCGTATCTAAAAATAGCGCTCAACTAGCAGAGTTACGGCACGATAAGTATGGAGTCAAGCGTGCCGTATTTAGCCCAGATGGCCGCCAAATTCTCACCGCCACCGATAAAACCGTTCGCCTGTGGGATATCAAAGGCAATATCCTCACCGAGTTCCAGGGACACAAGTATTCTGTTGAAAGCGCCGTATTTAGCCCTGATGGTCGGCAAATCATCACCGCCAGCGATAAAACCGTTCGCCTGTGGGATAACAAAGGCAATCTCCTAAGTGAGTTTCAGGGCCGTGATCATAGAATCGAAAGTGCAGTATTTAGCCCGGACGGTCGTCAAATTCTCACTGCTAGTAGTGATAACACCGCCCGCCTGTGGGATACCAAAGGCAATCTCCTGGCTATATTCCAAGGACATGAGATTCATGTCAACAGTGCAGTCTTTAGTCCCGATGGCCGGCAAATCCTCACTGCCAGTTTAGATAAAACCGCCCGTCTGTGGGATACCAAAGGCAATCTCCTGGCTGTGTTCCGAGGGCATGAGACGAGTGTCGAAAGTGCAATATTTACCCCAGATGGTCGCCAAATTCTCACTCTAGGCAGTGATTTCCACGGAAATGCCCGCCTGTGGGATATAAAAGGTAATCTCAAAGCAGAGTTTCGAGGGCAGAAGGATGTAGATAAAGGTTCCAGTCACGATGAGAGTGCAGTATTTAGCCCCGATGGTAGTCAAATCCTGATCACCAGTAACGATAGACTTTCCCGCCTGTGGGATATTTCTGGCAATCTCCTAGCAGTATTGCGAGATCATGACAGTTCTGTCAACAGCGCCGTATTTAGTCCCGATGGCAGGCAAATCCTCACCGCTAGTGAGGATCAAACCGCCCGTTTGTGGGATGCAAAAGGAAATCTTCTAGCGATATTTCGAGGACATGAGGATGGGCTCAACCATGCAAAATTTAGCCCTGATGGTCGCCAAATCCTCACTGTTAGTAGTGATAGAACTGCTCGCCTGTGGGATTTATCAGTTGGGATAAAAGTTTCTGCTGCTGAAGTAGCATTTATCAAAGGAACTCAACTTTCTAGCCAAAGCACAGTCGAATCTAAACAACTTGCACTGGGAAAGTTAGAAGAAGCCCTCGCACTTTATCGTGCAGATAGAAACTACGCCCAAGCCACACGCACTCTCCTTTCAATGGGTAAAATTTACGCCCATTTCGGACAATTTCAATCTGCCCTAGACTCCTACAATCAAGCATTACCCTTATCAAAACAAGCCGGTGCCAAAGCCGAAGAAGCCGCTATTATCAACAGTTTTGGTCAACTTTACATCGATTTAGCTGATCCTCCAAGCGCCCTGGATTACTATAACCAAGCTTTGCCCTTATTCTATCAATTAAATGACCAAGCGACAGTCGCCAACACCCTCAACAACATTGGTAATATTCACGCTGCTACAGGAAACTGGAAAAATGCCCTAGACTCCTACAACAAAGCTCTAGTCATCTCCAGACCCGCAGGTAATTTAGCAGCAGAAGCGACTGCCTTAACTGGCATTGGTAGCACCTACATCGCTTCAAAAGAATGGTCAACGGCCTTGAATGCCTACAACCAAGCCCTAAAAATCTCCCGACACTTAAACGACAAAGTAAAAGAAACCACAGTCCTCAATCAAATGGGGAAAATACAAGCTGCTTTAGGTCAGAATTCTACCGCCATTGAAAACTATAACCAAGCCTTATCTCTATCCCAACAACTCGGTTACAAAACAGAAGAAGCGCACATCATCTACAATCAAGCCATCTTAAACCGCCAACAAAATAACCTCACCGTTGCCCAAACCGAAATTGAAACCGCAATTAATATTATTGAAAACCTCCGCACTCAAATCGGTAGCCAAGAACTGCGCCAGTCTTACTTTGCCCGCAACCAAGATTATTATCAGTTTTACATCGATTTGTTGATGCAACTGCACCAGAAAAATCCCGATAAAGGTTACGACGCACAAGCCTTTCATGCTAGCGAACGTGCCCGTGCCCGCAGTCTGCTTGAACTCCTCAGCGAAGCCAGCGCAAATATTCGTCAAGGTGTTGACCAGCAACTGCTAGCACAAGAACAAAATTTGCAACAACAACTCAGTGATTTTCAGAGTCGCAAATACCAAATTATCAGCGCTAGATCTACCCAAGAATCTCTGGATGAAATTCAAGAAAAAATCGATACAGTTCTCAAGCAACTCGCTCAAATAGAAGCTAAAATTCGCGCCAGTAGTCCTCGTTACGCTGCTCTCCAATATCCCGAACCTCTCAATTTGCAACAAATTCAACAACAGGTAATCGATGACAATACGCTACTTTTAGAATATTCTTTGGGTGAGGAGCGCAGTTATTTGTGGGCGGTGACGAAAACTTCTTTCACCAGTTACGAACTCCCTTCTCGCACCGAGATTGAAGCCACGGCTAAGAATTTCCGCGATACTTTAACCAAAGAGACCACGAGAACCTCTCCTCAAATGGTTGCTGAATCTGCTGGACTTCTGAGCCAAATGATCCTCGCTCCGGTTGCTTCTGAGTTGGGCAACAAGCGCTTGCTAATTGTTGCGGATGGCGCCTTGCAATACATTCCTTTCAGTGCCCTTACTCTGGAAAAATCTGAAGCGCCACTAATAGTTAAGCATGAAATTGTTAACCTGCCTTCTGCTTCAACTCTGGCTATTCTGCGGCGGGATATGGCGACTCGTCAACCGGCTCCAAAGGCGATCGCCTTGTTTGCAGATCCAGTTTTTAGCACGGACGACGAACGGCTCAAAGGCACAAGTACATCGCCTGTAACCAAGAATCAAACTGTTGAAAATCTGCCAGTGGAAGCGCAACAATTACAGAGATCCGCCTCAGAGGCTAACATTTATTGGACTCGCTTACCTTTCTCGCGAACTGAAGCTGAGCAAATCCTGGCTTTGGTTCCCGATGATTTGGAAAAACAAGCGTTTGACTTTACTGCTAATCGTACCACGGCAACCGCTCCCGATTTATCTCAATATCGCATTGTTCATTTCGCTACCCACGGATTTGCTAATAGCAAACATCCAGAATTATCGGGATTGGTGCTTTCTTTAGTTGATGAGAAAGGCTCGTTACAAAATGGCTACTTGCGACTGAATGATATTTTCAATCTCAATTTACCGGCCGAATTGGTGGTGCTGAGCGCGTGTCAGACGGGTTTGGGAAAAGACATTAAGGGAGAAGGGTTGGTGGGTTTGACGAGAGGGTTTATGTATGCGGGGGCGCCGCGTGTGGTGGTTTCTCTGTGGAGTGTTGACGACCAAGTAACTTCTGAGTTGATGACACGATTTTACAAAAAAATGCTCCAAGATAAATTGGCGCCTGCTGCGGCACTGCGATCGGCGCAAATCGAAGTGCTACAGGTTTCAGAATGGCAATCTCCTTATTATTGGGCTGCTTTTGGGCTGCAAGGAGAATGGAATTGAGTGCGCTTCTGGCGGGAGAGGGGGAGAAAGTGGGGGAGTGCGACATGAAGAAAATATTTCCTTCTTGCTTCTTCCCTCTTCCTTGTTCCCTCTTCCTTCCAGATCCGATATTAATCGCCGACTTCCCCGACAACCTCCGCAGCAGCCTGAGTTTCGAGCCAGAGTTTGAGCAGCAAGAGCTCTGCCCGATCGCCCAACACAGTCGCAAACACGCCGTCAGCCCCCTCAGACGCATCAGAAATCCACGTACCGCGCAGAGTCACTTCTACAAAGTCAGCATCAGCAACACAAAGGGCGATCGCATCATTGTCGTTTCGGCGCGCCTCAGATTCCAATAGAGGCAGCGCCGGCAAATTCGCGGGCAGCAAAAATGCCGCAGTGCTCGGTTCGACGCTGATGCTTTGACCAACTCGCATAGCCAGCACCACTCGCAGCGCCACTAACTGTTCGGGAGATTGAGCCAAACGCTCTAGGTTAAAGCCCGTTTCAGTATAAGTCAACTTCAGCATATTGACAGCCCTAAATTTGGAATTGAAAGTTAAAAATTGGTAATTGAAAATTGGCGATCGGGAATTGGGAATTGGGCATTGGGCATTGGATAGGAAGGAATGAAAAGTTTGCTATTCCGACCTAAAATCCTTTTTAATTACAGGACTGAATTAGCTATTAACTATTAGCTATTACCAATTACCAAGAGACTGTTTGGCCCATGCCCCATGCCCTATTCCCCATGCCCCATGCCCTATTCCCCAATTTGGTATTCGTGCCAAAACAGTTCGGCAAAAGCAACAGTGGGGTGTATGGGGGCTTTCGGCTTAGTTCGCAGAGACATTCCAGCTTCTACGGGAGTTCGATCGCCCTTACGAGAGTTGCATCGTTCGCAAGCAGTCACCACGTTGTCCCAAGTATGCGGGCCGCCCTTCGATCGAGGCATGACGTGATCCAACGTCAAATGCCGATTGCTACCGCAGTATTGGCAAGAATGAGCGTCGCGGCGCAGAACTTCCCGGCGATTAACCGGGGGCACTTTCCACAGGCGTTCCCTGTTACCAAAAGTCAAGCGGATTTGTTCGGGTACGTGGATGCTGGTGCTGGGCGATCGCACCAGCCAGCCGTTGCCGATGCTAAAATCTAGAGGTTCAGCCTTGCCTGTTACCAACAGTACGATCGCCCGTTTGATGTTGACACGGCTCATTGGTAGGTAATTCTGAGAAAACACCACCACAGATTGCCTCAATACATCAGTTACTACGGTCACGGCTTGCTCCTCCTCATTTGGATTTTAGATTTTAGATTTTAGATTTTAGATTTGGGATTTGGGATTTGGAATTTTCGGTGCAACGCCTGCATTGGCTACATCTGGTTTTTTCCCAGTTCCCCAAGCGGATCGAATTTCTCAAATATCCAATCAAATGCCCCCGCTTCTCTTACTTAGAAGCGGGGGCTAGAAAAACTGCTTTCATGCAAATTTTCATCCTGTCTTGGTACAGTAGTTTAGCTGTACCTCCCGCTTCGCGTCTCTCGATATGGCTGTGCCACTTGCCGACCGTGCTGGTCTACCTCGTTGTAATTAATTTCTGCAATTTCTCCTAATCCACTATAACCGGGTTTAATTAGGCCCAAGCCCGCCCACGAGGTCGCTGCGACAGTCGCAAAACCCGTGCTAAAGACGTGCCGTGACGACTCGGAGCGACCCGTGGGGCGATCGCACTTCAGTTGATAGGTGGAGTAGGTGGGGAGAAATTTCACAGCAGGCAGAAGGTGGTTAAGAGGCTTTCAATCTAGCTGTAAACATACTACACTGATATTACACATATGTCCACCCGTCACGGAGAAAAATTATGCATACCCTACCTAGAACCTCAACCACCGAAATGGAAGTGACCAGCATTCGACTCGAAAGAGAGCTCAAGGAGAGACTCAAAGAACTCGCGGGCAATCAAGGCTATCAAGCTTTGATTCGAGATTTGCTCTGGAATTACGTGCAGCAGAAGTCTGGAGAGTATCGGCAGATGTTTTCTCGATCGGATATTCGAGCTAGCATTAATGCCACAGCACAGCAGGAGGAACGCTGCGCGCTTACAGGAGAGTTGATCCGACCGGGCGGCCCGATGTTATTAGGCCTGACGATGCACGGCGAAATGGTGCCGCTGAGTATAGGGAGTATGGCTGGTTGACACTCCTGGGCCTGAAGGCATGAGGATTCTTCTATCTACGAGCTGACTTGCTCTAATTGGATTTCTCCAACGAAAGTAGAGGACAATTCTCCCGAAGCGTTATTTGCATCTAGTGCAAGAGTTCCGGTATGCCCTACCGTACTCAATCCCCGACTTAGGATTATTCTAGCTGCGTTCTCGTCTCTATCTAACAAGCACCCACATTTACAAGCGTGGGTTCTAGTAGATAGAGTTTTTTTGACAATTTCACCACAACTAGAGCATTCTTGACTGGTATATTGCGGATTTACCGCAACCGTTACCCGCTCGAATACTTTTCCAAAATATTCAAGCCAGACACGGAATTGATACCAAGATGCGTCGTTAATAGACTTGGCGAGACAGTGATTCTGCACCATATTTTTGATTCTCAAATCTTCGTAGGCTATCAAGTCGTTGGACTGAGTGACGCACCTTGCCAACTTTAGGGCATGGTCTTTACGTTGCCTGCTTATTTTGAGATGGCGCTTACCAAGAATCTGTCGAGCTTTGCCTCTATTCTTTGAACCTTTGACTTTTCTAGATACCCGACGTTGACTGCGTTTGAGAACACGTTCACCTTTCCTCAGAAACCTAGGATTTTCAACCTTGATTCCGTTTGAATCGGTGTAATATTCTTTTAGCCCGACATCCAATCCAATAGTATTACCTGTCGGCGCTGTATTTTCCTTTCGGTCAACATCAATACAGAACTGGACGTACACACCATCCGCACGTTTTACCAATCGAACCCGTTTTATTTGGTTGATTTGGTAAAAATGCAGGTCGCGTGTGCCTTTGAGTTTGAGTTTGCCAATTCCTTTTTTATCCGTGAAAGTTATCGACTTTCTGTCATCTGCAACCTTCCATCCGGTTGACTTGTACTCTACCGAGCGACAGTCTCGCTGGAACTTTGGATACCCTTTTTTACCAGGAATCTTCTTCTTGCAGTTTTCGTAAAATCGGGAGATAGCTGCCCAAGCACGTTCAGCACTTGATTGTCTTGCCATTGAGTTGAGTTCGTCAGCAAACGGAAACGTAGCTGCCAGTACAGCACAATATTTATTCAAGTCGTATTTGTTCTTTTTGGGATTGTCCATCCAATAGCGCAAACAGCTATTGCGGACAAATTGAGCGGTACGAATTGCTTCGTCTACTGCTTTGAACTGACTTGATTTTCCGTAAGATTTAAACTCAAAAACGAGCATGGCTCTACCTCCACTCTTATGCTACCGCAATCAGCACAAAACGGAGTATGGCGTAATGAAAAGTTACAATTAAAGCCGTCCTAGAAGGACGGGGTTTTCAACCCAGTTTTTTGATAAACCAGTTTATCGAAAATTTGTGAGAGCGATCGGCCTGGGGTGAAGGCCCCAGGCGCTGAAGATGGGTTTCCGAAGCATTTCAAGGAGATATATTTAACGAACCGCGAAGACGCGAAGTGCGCGAAGAAAGATGGAGAAGGAAGAAGATAGGCAATTTTAGCGGTTCGGGAGTTTGGTAATGCAGATCCGGAGGCTCGCCCCACGCGCGAGAAGAATGCTAAACTTTCCATCGGGCGTGCCGAACAGACGATCGTACATTATGATGAAAAAAATTAAAGTAATGCTGAAAAACCGCTACTTGACTGCTGCGAGTTCGATCGCCCTTCTCACAATTATTGCCGGATGTGCAGCTACTGAATCACCTCAACTTGCATCTCCCTCTCCTGTAGCTGAATCTTCCCCGCCGCCAGTTAAACCAAGTCAGCCTCAGCCCTTAATAGTCTCTGCTACCAATCCCGAAACCCCCACAAATACCAAAATCCAGCAATATCTCAACGGCTTAGCCGCCCAAGGTTTTGCCAAAGAAAACCAAGGCGTCTGGATGCAATCTGGCAATACTTTGCTAGCCAATCATCAAGGTACCGTTCCTCTGTCAGCCGCTTCTATTACCAAAGTAGCAACATCTCTCGTAGCGCTGCAACAATTCGGGCCGGAACATCAATTTATTACCTTAATTGGTACAACGGGAAAAATTGAAAACGGCGTATTAAAAGGCGATTTAATTGTGGGCGGAAGCGAAGATCCGTTGTTTGTTTGGGAAGAGGCGATCGCCCTCGGTAACGCCTTAAATCAAAAAGGCATCAAGCGAGTCAGTGGCAATTTGATAATTGTCGATAAGTTTTACATGAACTTTGAACTTGATCCCCTCAAATCGGGAGAATTGCTCAAACAAGGATTGAACAGTCAAATCTGGCCCAGCGAAGCCGCTGCCCAGTATCAAACACTGCCTCCCAATACGCCCAAACCCCAAATAGCAATTGATGGTACTGTAAAAGTTTTGTCAGCACCTCCCAATGACGTGCAGCCTTTAGTCAAACATTATTCTTTGCCCCTCGCCGAACTGATCAAAAAAATGAATCAGTACAGCAACAATCTCATGGCAGATATGCTAGCTGATACTGTCGGTGGCGCTAAAACAGTCGCGCAAAAAGCAGCAGCAGCAACCGGAGTTCCTCCCGCAGAAATTCAACTCGTCAACGGTTCGGGATTGAGCGAAGAAAATCTCATTTCTCCACGGGCTGCTTGCGCGCTATTTCTAGCTTTAGAACGCTATCTTGAACCTTACAGCATGACAGTTGCTGATGTCTTAACTGTAGTTGGAAAAGATGAAGGAATACTGGCAGAACGGGCGCTTCCAAAATTAGCAGTAGTCAAATCTGGCACCTTGGATAATGTTAGCGCTTTGGGCGGAGCGCTGCCAACTCAAAAACAAGAAACTGTGTGGTTTGTGATTATGAATGGAGGGGCAAATGTCGAGACATTTCGCACTCAGCAAGAGGTTTTGCTGAAAAGCTTTTTGAATGAGTGGGGAAGTGTTCAAGTTTCGCCGCCGGAATTAACGCCAAATCCTGCTAGAAAGAGTAAGGTATCTCGCAGCGAAATTGTCAATTGATATCAATTCCGGTTGCACTCTTTATGATTGTTGACTGTTGACTGTTGACTGTTGACTGTAGAAGGAGGGGTGGAAAAACTCAATGGTTGAGTGTTAACTGTTGACTCGATTTTATTATTCCGATGCAACCGGAAACGATATGATTGGAGGCTTACGCATGGGGGCCCAGAAACCGGGTTTTTTTACAAAAAGACGCCTTGTCACCCGCAAATTCAGCAAAAAATCCGGTTTCTTTAGTTTGTAGGGTGTGTCAGCACAGAAAAGTGGAATTTTTAGCTAAAATAATGCAAGCTGATACACCCTAGGAGTACAAACCAATTTAATTAGGTGTTTTTGCCCTAGCGACTACAATGCCGATCGCACTTTCGACTCTGCTAATATATCTCTGCAAGTCGTAAGCAACTGTCACCTCCCCAGCCGGCGAAGCGTGAATTAAACCCATATTGCCGTCAGCATTGCGGTATACTAAACCGGTGTGGGTGACATCCAATCCTTTAACATCCGTGGCTACCGCTACAATATCCCCTGGTTTTAACTGAGAATAAACACTTTTTATCTGATTTGTGGGGATGTAATTAACAGTAGTTTTGGCTAACTCTGCTTCTTGGCTGACTATGCACTGATAAGTCGTTTCGTCTTTGACCATTTGCGGGTAACTGCTGCGGTGCTGACTCATGAAATTTAGTGTTTTATTCATGGGTACTCCCCCTAATTCAGCCGTGATATTTTCCACAGTTTGCCGTTTTTGATTGTCGTTAATCCATTCGGAAAAATAGTGCAATCTGCTGCAATAACCGTTGATTTTACCGTTTAAATACCGCTGTTCTTCTATGCGATTTACAAAATTTTGATAGTCGTAATCTTGTACTGCTACGCCCCTGGCGATCGCCAAAACGGTTTCTACAAATAAAACGCAATCAAATTTATTCAAAGTTACGATCAACTTTTCTTCGCCGGATTTGTCCAGCAAACCAGCGGCGTAGGGCTTCCCTAGGAAATTATTGGCGATTGCCTGGACGATTTCTCCCATCGAGCGATCGTGCAAATTTTGTTGTTTTGCATACTGTACAACCTGTTCAAAACGTGCTATGTCTTCAGGTTGTGCAGCGGTTTCTCTCTCCGTGTTATTTGAATTATTTGAGTCTGGTCGTCTCGCCAGCACTTTCAGCAATTCGGAATAGGAAATTTCCGCTAAATTGTTGAAGTCCCACAACATACTCGGAAAACTGGAAACAGTTTGCTTGTTTGTTACTTCCCGATTTTCGCTTTCTCCCGTCAAGGAAAACGCTACATCCGCGCCCTGTCCTGCTGTTTGTCGATCGACAACATATCCCGCTGCAGATTGAGACTGAAATGCCCAAACATCAGGTATCAAAGAATTATTCACGCCGACGATCGCAAATCCCAAAACAGCCAGACTCCAAAAATTTCTCATGTTTTTCAAAGGATTTTGCTTCAACTCAGTGCTATCCTGAAAATTTTACAATTACTAGAATTCTCAATCAGCCTAGTAGACAGATAAACTTGGCAACAGCGGACTAGATCGATACACTTGTCATTTAGATGCCGCCCTATTATAAACTGATCGTGCGAGTTTGATAGCACAAAACTGTAATGCAAGTAGAACGCCGACGCCGCCCCATCGGGCCGCAACCCCCAATCGAGTCCCGACGCCAAAGCACCGAGCGCCCATTCCAGTCCCGACGCCAAAGCACCGAGCGCCCGGTGCTATCTCGTCGTCGCCCAATCCCGACCCGACGCCCCATAGACCTCTTGCAAAAGTCGCTCTCAATTCTGGGAATTATCTGGGTTAATCTGCGTTCATCTGCCTTGTATCTGCGGTTGACCGATCAAGCAAAGATTCATGCAACAGGTCTAATCCAATCCCGACGCCAAAGCAGCCAGCGCCCCGTCGGACGCCGACGCCAAAGCAGCGAAGGCCCAGTGCCATCTCGTCGCCGAGTGAGGACGAAATTTTCTCGGCTAAAATACCGTAACATTTTGTGTTTAATTGCCGGGGCGATCGCGATCGGTTGGATTGTCACAATACCGTTCAGAATTCGCCGTGCCCCAGAACCGCCAGTCATATTGCCTCAACAGGCCGTCTCGCCTCAAGAAACACTCTCGCCTCCGACAATTGAACCATCGGAAAATTTAGCCGATCGTCAAAGCGAGCCTACCTTTAGCTACAACATCAAAACACCTCCCAATCCAGTTTACTCTCAAGAATTGCAAGGGATTGTTGATGAATCTGTGAAAATTGCAACCAGCAAAGGACTGCCCGCAGAACGGCTATCAATTACCCTATTTGATGTCAGCAATTCCCAAAGTCACACCTTTGCTGGATATCAAAATCAAACTCTCCGATTTCCCGCTAGCGTTGCCAAGTTATTTTGGATGGCAGCGTTCTACTCAGCCATAGAAAAAGGCATCATTACGCAAAGAGAATCTGCCTTTAAAAACGACCTAGAACAAATGATGCGCGTCTCCAATAACGATGCTGCCAGCCGACTTTTAGACAAAATCACAGATACAAAATCCGGCGGCAGGCTCGCAGGAGAAGAGTTGCAAACCTGGCTGAAAAAGCGCACTCAAATTAACACATTTTTCCAGTCGGCCGGCTACAATGATCTTCGTATAAGCACCAAAAATTATCCCATATACTATTTAAGACAAGAAGGGCCAATCGGTCGCGACTTGCAATTGCGGGGCGATGCTTCTGTGCCGATTCGCAATCAAGTAACTACCGACCAAGCAGCCAGATTAATATATGAAATCTATACTAGGCAAGCGGTTTCCAGCGTCGCCAGCCGCAAAATGGCTTACTTGCTAACGAGAGACTTAGACCCCAAGGCTTGGAAAAAAGACCCTCTCAACTCAATACAAGGATTTCTCGGCGAATCTTTACCACCTAATATTTATTTTGGTTCCAAAGTAGGCTATACTTCCAAATCCCGCAGCGAAGCGGCATTTGTGAGAACTTTAGACGATCGCGCCATTTATATCTTAGTTGTTTTCGCAGACGATCCTGCTTATTCCAAGGACGAAACAGCATTTCCTGCAATTTCCCGATACGTTTTCGATCGGCTAAACGATCGTGGCCCCAGCACTTTGCAGTGATATGGAGTAGTGCCTGTTGACTGTTGACTGTTGACTGTTAGTCGAAAAACTGAATGATGGTTAGATGCAATCGGGTAGCATCGGAATTATTCGTCTCTCTGTTCTCTTCCTCTGTTTTCTCTGCGTCAACAGCGGTTTAATCATTCCAATGCAACCGGATTTGATATGAGTGTTGAATGTTGACTCGATTTTACAATTCCGGCGCGGTCAGAAGTGAGATTATGCACAAACAACTGTTTCTGCGAAAAATGGGTACTGGCGGCCAAAAAAAACAATTTTTTGACCACAACTCTATGCTTTTAGGTTAGCTAAAACCCGCATAAATAAATCCGGTTTCTGATATCCTATGATACTATGTCCGGCCCATTACCCTTAATAGGGTAAGGGCGGGTTCACGAAAAATATCTGCCAATAATTGACAATCTCAAAAACCCGCCCTTTTAATCACGGTCACTCGATCAGACATGATATGAGCAAGTGCTAATTAAGTTTGTCGTAATGAAGTCGTTTTTCTCTCGTCTGCCAAGCGCTAACTCTAAACGGTGAGTTTAACAATTGATTTACTGGATACAATTTAACTGGGGCGAAAGGATTCGAACCTCTGAATGGCTGGACCAAAACCAGCTGCCTTACCACTTGGCGACGCCCCAACGTCTCAACATTTAATATAGTAACACCCAGACACGGGAATCTGTCAAGCATTTTGACAATAAAATTTAAAAAATGTTTTTGGAACCCGTCGCCTGCAGGTTTATGCTTTGCTCGCAGGGGGGCGAGCTACGGGGATTTCAATCCTGAAATCCGCTCCCTGTCCCGGTTCCGAGATACACTTCAAACTTCCTCCGTGTTTTTCCACCACTATCTGGTAGCTGATAGACAAGCCGAGCCCCGTACCCTTGCCTACAGGTTTAGTGGTAAAGAAAGGGTCAAACAAGTGGCATTTAGCTTTTTCGGGCAATCCGGGCCCGCTGTCTTGAATCCGAATCACCACAACTTGACCCCTCGACTTTCCTGACTCATCAGCCTCCGAGTCTGGGTTCACCACCGCCGTCGAGATTTTGATCGTCTTGGGCGGAGGCTGATTTTCCAAAGAGTCGATCGCATTCGCCAAAATATTCATAAATACTTGGTTGAGCTGTCCGGGATAGCACTCTACCTTCGGCAAGTTGCCGTAGTCTTTAATTACCTCAATTCCCGGCACTAGCCCGTTTGACTTCAAGCGACTCTGCAAAATCAGCAGCGTGCTGTCAATCCCTTCGTGAATGTCCACCGGCTTCATCTCGGCTTCGTCGTGCCGTGCGAAGTTCCGCAGAGACAGGACAATTTGGCGGATGCGTTCAGTTCCCATCTCTATTGAAGACAGAATTTTCAGCAAATCCGGCACTATGAACTCAACATCGATTTCTTCGTTTTTGTCGAGTATTTCGGGGCAAGGCTCGGGGTAGTGCTTTTGATACAAGTGCAGCAAATCCAGCAGATTTTTCATGTACTGCTTGCAATAAGTCAAGTTGCCGTAAATAAAATTAACCGGATTGTTAATTTCATGGGCGACGCCGGCGACCATTTGACCGAGAGAGGACATTTTTTCGTTTTGGATGAGCTGAGCTTCTTTCTGCTGCAACTGCAGCAAAGTTTCCGTAAGTTGGCGGGCTTGAGTTTGAGCTGCTAAGGCTGCCGCCCGGGTTTGGGCGTAGAGTTCGGCTTGGTCGATCGCGATCGCCAATTGATCCACCACCGCTTGCAGCAATTCCACTTCGCTCGTCGCCCAAGAACGGTGGCTGCTGTAATGGTTACAAACTACAGCACCCATTTGACCGGAGCGAGTCTTGACAGGCAGCAGCAGGTTAGAAACAATCCCGATACTGCTCAAAAAAGCTCGCGTGGGCGGTTCGATGCACAGTGCTGTGGCAGTGTCGCCGAGCCGGAGCGTTTGGCGGTGGCTAATTTTCTCGGCCAGCAGGGTTACTTGTTCGATCGGGTATTCTGTAAGTCGGTCTTTCAGTTCGGGATTTGCCGCTTCGTGGGTGATTGCAAAGCTTGGCTGCCCGTCTCGCGAGATGGAATACCACAAAAAGTAGCACTGGTCAACCTGCAACAAGCTGCGAATTTCGTTGACAGCCGTATCTAAAATTTTGTCGAGATCGAGGGAATTCCGCATCTGGCTGGCGAGGCCGAAGAGCAGGGCTTCGCGGCGGCTCAACAATTCTTCTCGGGCAGTGACGCGATCGATCGCCACGGCGATGGCGTTAGCCATGCAGCCCAGAACTTCTAGCGCTCCCTCGCTTGCCAAAGCGTTACTGCACAGAGCCATCACTCCCACCAACCGATCCTCCACAATCAGCGGATAGGCGGCGCAGAGAGACGGGTTCGACAGTAGGCACACAGGAGCCGTTTGGAGGTTTCCGGCTTCTGTTCGCACCCAATCTTCTATTTCCCGTGCCCACTCTTGGCTGCTAAGTCCTGAATTTGCCTGCAATTCTAACCGCTCTGTCTGCTGGTTGAAAGTCCAGATGCTCACCCCTGTGGCGTCTAGGTACTCTACCATTGCCTCGGTGCAGCGGTTGAGGATGACCGATATTTTCCCGCCTTGTCCGAGGGCTGCACCGACTTTAGCTTGCAGGGTTCCCAAGCGAGCTCGCTCTTGTAGGGATGCTGCCGTTAGTTGGCGATCCGAGGTGTCGCGGGGGCCGGCAACGATTTCTCGGATTTGTTGGGTATCGTCCGCGCGCCCGATGCCCGCTGAAGCTTCCCACCCATATTGAGATTTGCCTGTTTCCCCCAGCGTCGGGAGCTTTTTTGTTCCGTATATTGTCCTGCTACTCTGTGGCGTATGTACCGCATACCAGCTCGATCGGTTAGAGCCAGGAACTAACTCCGAGATTTGCTGGCTGTTCGAGCTGATATCTTCTACCTCTGGCAACTGTTTCTGGGCTTTGACTAATTGCCAGCGCAGCTCCACCAAACTCGCAACTTGCCGACTTAAAGCTTGGAGAGCTTCTATCGTTTCTTTTGTCAAGTCTCGCGGCACCGAGTCCATGACGGATAGCACTCCCAGCACCTGCCCATCTGAGCTAACAACTGGGATTCCGGCGTAAAATTTCACGAAGGGGTAGAAAACGATCAGCGGATGCTCGCCAAATCTCACATCTGTGGAAGCGTCTCGAACAATGGCTGCAGGCAGTCCTTTAAAGGAATTTATAGGGAGTTCGATCGCCAATTCGGGAGCAACTGGCGGTTTTTGCAGGGGAATTGCCCGGTCAAATTCCGAGTTTGAGTTTGAGCCGACTGCGAACTCTTCGGGAATTTGATCCAGGGCGCGAGCGCAAAAATTCAGGTAACGGTGGGCCAAAGTTCGATCGATACCTAGCTGCGACTTCAACCAGTGGCGGTTTCCGTCAATCAAGCTCAAGAAAGCAATAGGAGTTCGGCTAAGCTGAGCTGCCAAACCTACCAAATTGTCCAAGCAAGCGTCTGGAGCAGAGCCGAGAAGCTGATACAAGTCAATGTTATGGAGCTTGAACACTTTTTTATCAAGAGGCAAGGGTGCTTTCATCATGTGTAACTGCCCGTCTAGTTGCTGGCAACCGCCCTTCTCAATACTTTCGAGAAAAACAAGCTATGAATTGTGTGATGGGAGACTGTGGGCGCAAATTCGGCGCAGGCTGCTTGCGCCAAATTCCGACTAACCTCTTGACTGATCTGGAAACTTTTGGGTTATGGGAGTTAGAGCACCCCAGATCTAAGACTATATAAATTATACTTCCAGTTGACTATGCTTTTGAATACCTCCGGCTCTCTAAATCTAAGAGCCTCTGTTGGGAGGAAGCCGCTTTCCCAAATATATGACTATTGCTTACCTTTAATTTTTTAATCAGTTTAATTGTATTTTAACAGACTTGTCTAATCGTGGGTAGCTGGCTTGCTGGTAGATTTAAATCAGGGGTTTGTGCCACAATACCAGTGTCCTTTACCGAGCTGTGCCGATTCCGACCGTTCAACTACAGTTAGGAGATGAATTACAAAAGATTGGTAAGATGTTAAACTTTGTAACAAGAGTTGTTCAAACTCGACCTTTTAGGGTTTATGGGCCCGGATGCACATTTTGCAACTGTTGTAATTGCCGATCGACCACTCTCCCAATCCCTTTTTTTGGGCTTGAGGTAAAAAAAACCGGGCTAAAGTTTCAACTAACGCTCCAACGGGGTTGACAATTATTGCACAGAGACAACTCTCAAAAAATGACGGCGGGAATTATGTTTGGTATTTTCAACAACTATAAATAAACAGGGAGAAGAATATGTCTGCAAGTAGCAGTCAAGTACCAACTATTTTGGCAGTTGATGATAGCGTCGTGATGCAAGGACTTGTTAAACAGGCCTTAAGCAAAGAGTTTCGAGTTCTCGTAACCGACAATGCAGTGGATGCTTTGTCAACGATTTATCACGAACAAATTTCGGTTTTGTTGCTCGATGTTTCGATGCCTGGTATTGACGGATTGGAACTCTGCCGCACGGTGCGGAGCTTGCCTCAGTTTCAGAATTTGCCGATCGTAATGCTGACAGCGCGAGATGGAGCCTTTGATAAGGTACAGGGGCGTTTGGCGGGAGCAACAGAGTATTTAACTAAGCCTTTTGATGCTGATAAGTTGCGCGAGGTAATTGGTAAGTTTATCAAAATCAAATAATCGGAATAAAAAAAAATCAGTTTTGAGTAATTAATGAAGTAATTTGAGTAATTAATTAACTAAAAAGTTGGGTTCGCGCTCTCTGAGCCTCGACTTCTTTAACAAGTCGGGGGGCGGGGTATTCTGCACTATTTGCGAGGTAAGTCCTAAATTTTTAATTTTGCCAGGAGTAGGGGAGCGATCGCACTGACAGGTAGAACATATTGGGCGGCACCGAGGGCGATCGCCTCCTTGGGCATTCCGAAGACAATGCAGCTAGCTTCGTCTTGGGCGATTGTCAACCCCCCTTGTGTGGCGATAGCCAACATTCCGTCAGCACCATCTCTACCCATTCCTGTCAGCAAAACCCCCGCTGCTGCCCGACTATAAAAATTAGCTACCGACTTAAATGTCACCGTTACAGAAGGGCAGTGTCCCGCGACATGAGCCGATTCTGAATAAACAAATCGCCCTTGAGAGTCCAATTCTAAATGACGTTTTTCGGGCGGGAAATAAACAGTCCCTGCTTGTGGCAATTCCCCAAAAGAAGCTATCTTAACAGGCAGTTTCGATTCATTACCCAGCCAATCAACTAATCCTTGCAAAAAACCTTCACTGATGTGCTGGACACAAATTATAGGCACTGGAAAACTAGCCGGAAGTTTAGAAATAATCGTGTACAGTGCTTGCGGTCCCCCTGTTGAAGCCCCTATAGCCAATACTTTAATAGTTGGAGATTTAATATTTTCGTTGGAGAACTTGTAATTAGCAACTGGTGCTTGGTTGATTTTTACAACTTGATTATTATTATATTCTGTTGGCATCTTTTTTTGATGCCGTGTAAATACTTTAACTCCTGAGAGGATTTTAACTTTAGCTATTAATTGATTGGCGAGGCGAGCGTAATCAGATACCAACCCGCCAATCGGTTTCGGAAAAACATCCAATGCACCAGCCTTTAACAGTTGAAATACATTCTGAGTATCATTCGCTTGCACTGAAGCACTAATTACTAAAATTGGTAGCGGATATTTCTTCATTACTTCTTCCGTAAATTCTAACCCGTTCATTGGTACCATGTTCAAATCCGTACAGATTACTTGGGGCTGAAGTTTGGGGATTAATTCTAGTCCTTCTAATCCGTTGCAAGCGGTTCCTACAACTTGGATGTCTGGCGAGGACTCAAAAATTCGTTTGAGGACGAGCGTAACTACTGGAGAATCTTCAACTAACAATAGTTTAATGGGCGATAACATCAGTTTGCTGGGAAATGGGGAATGGGGAACGGGAAATGATAAATTCGGCATCCATGCACGGGGAATTTTTCACTAGACACAGGGCATTGGGCCTTGCTAATTGGTAGTAAATAACAAATAGCTAATAACTAATGACTAATGACTAATGACTAATGACTAATGACTACACTAACCTTTTTAGTGTCTCTACCAGCACATCTTGATTGAAAGTACCTTTAGGAATATAAGCATTTGCCCCCGCATCAGCACCTCTTTTTTTATCTTCATCCGATGCCAAAGATGTCACTAAAATTATCGGCAACTCACTGTATTCTTTTTGCTCCCGAATCTTAATAGTCAGGGCCAAGCCGTCTAAATTTGGCATTTGTATGTCAGAAATCACAGCATCAAAATCGCGAGTTTTCAATTTATGGAAAGCATCCAATCCGTCTACCGCAGTCACAACTTCGTAACCCGCACCTTCCAGGATGCGTTTTTCTTGAGTGCGCGTGGCGATCGAGTCTTCTGCTAATAGTATAACTTGTTTTCTGCTGGCAGTCTCAAGTTGCGATCGCGCACTCCCAACCCCACGAGACGAAACTTGCTGGCGTACAGATTTTATCAAATCGTGGGGATTGAGTACCATACAAACTTCCCCAGTAGCGAGAATGGTTGCACCCGAAACATTTCGCACCCGTTTCAGCAATTGACTTTGAGGTTTCATCACCACATCCTGTTCGTCTATCAAAGCATCTACAAATAATCCCAATCTTTCCTCCCCGACTTTCAAAACAATACAAGGCATTTTTGAAGTGGAATTTACGAAGTATTTTTGATTTTTTATCAGACTTTCACTCCCGGTTTCCTGTCTCAAATACCGATTCTTTTGCCAGCCTTGTCTAGTGTTTAATTCTAGTAAATCTGTCAGATGAGCAACTGACAGAGGCTGACCCTTGGAAAGTATAGTTTCCTTACCTTCTATAGCAAATATCTCAGACGGAGACACCTGTTGTGCCGTGTCTACAAACTCGACTGGCAGAGCATAAGGAATGTCTTCAACTACGACAATTAATACATTTGCTGTAGCTAAAGACGTGCTGATTTGCAGCCTCAAAGTGCATCCTTTTCCCGGTAAAGACTCTACTTGAATACTACCTTTTAGGGCTTCAACATTAGTGCGAACTACATCTAAGCCCACCCCGCGGCCCGAAACTTCGGTAACAAATTTTTTGGTCGAAAAACCAGGAGTAAAAATTAAAGATTGTACTTGATTTTCTGTCATTTCTGCCAGTTGTTCAAGCGTACAAAGATTACGTTTGACAGCCGTTTGTTTAATGCTCTCTAGATTTAGTCCCCGACCATCATCAGCAACTTCAATAATAATATTGCTAGCAATATTATAGCCTTTAATTCGGAGAGTAGCCACGGGAGGTTTACCTAGTTGTTTCCGCTCCTCAACAGTTTCAATACCGTGGTCGATCGCATTTCTAATCATGTGCATTAAAGGGTCTTTCATTTCCTCTAAAATGCGTTTATCGGCTGTAGTTTCGCCTCCTTCAATCACTAATGCAACTTCTTTACCTTCCCGTTTCGCTAAGTCTCGAACAGTTCGAGGAAATAAATTAAAAATAGTAGACAAAGGCAGCAGTCTCAGAGTGCGAATTCCTGATTCTAATGCCTCGGCGATTAATTCGAGTCTGGCAGTATCTTCATAAACTCGATTTCTCAAGCGGTTGACTAAAGTTCCGAGACGTTCCAAACGTTCTTCTGTACGTTGATAGTAATCCTGCAATTGGCTAAACTTACCGTTGGCTTTAATACCGTTTTCATCTATTTGCATCCGATCGAGAGTCAAGCTCGTTACAAAATATTCTCGGCTCCACTCTTCCCACAAAGTTGTAATTTGTTCGAGCTCTGCAACTCGGTGTCCTAGCCGAGTTTTTGTGACAGTAAGTTCCCCTGCTTGAGTCATTAAATCGTCTAAATTTTGAGTAGCAACGCGAATGGTTTCAATGCGGTAAGATGAGGTAGAGGATGCAGTAACTGCCGACTGCGACGCCGACGCAGGGGCGGGTTCAGAAGGTGCAGGCAAGTTGTGAGCTTGCAGTGGAAATTCGGGCTGGGATTGTCGGGGTAAAAAAGAGGAATTCTTCTCTAAGTTAACGACTTCTGAATTTTCAACGTTGGTTTCTGGTTGTTGGGTAGGAGGCTCAGTAAATTGCGGTTCTACCAACGGTTGTTCTGGTACTGGTGAAGATGATGGCTCTACTATTGAGGCGGCCGCCTGTGGCTGTAACTGACTAGAAGCACCCATCATGCTAGCGAGGATATAAAATGTATTAATGCCGGAATCTTGGCCGGTAACGGCTTCGTTAACGAGTTTGCGGATGGCCTCTAAACCTTGCGAAAGTCGATCGCTAATATCTGAATTTAGTGGAGTTTCTCCCCGCTTGACACCTCCCAAAATATGCTCCATTTGATGAGCTAAAGATGCTACATTTTTTACTCCCAGCATCCCAGCATCACCTTTAAGAGAATGGGTTTCCCGCAACAATTGTTCTAACTGAGCGAAGTCGTCTGGATGTTGTTCTAAGTACAGCAATCCGTCATCTAGTTTCTGTAAGTGTTCTTGACTAGCGACTTTAAATACATCTCGAAGTTCTTGATCTTCAATCATCATATATGTTTTTGAGTAATAGGTAATTGAGCATGGCTTATGGGCAATTGGTAATGATAATTATCTTGACTACTCAGTCGATTGCTAATGACTAATGACTAATGACTAATGACTAATGACTAATGACTACTGACTACTGACTAATGACTAATGACTAATGACTAATGACTAATGACTAATGACTAATGACTAATGACTACTGACTAATGACTAATGACTACTGACTACACTACTTTTTTAAGATTAAATGCAGCTTCTGTGAGTTGTTGAGTACCGATTTTAACTTGATTAATGCCGCTGACTGTTTGAGACGCGGATTCCTTCATAGAACTCATGGCATCACCTACTTGCTGAATTGCGCTCGCCTGCTGTTTAACATTAAAAGAAATTTGCTGGTTGCTAGCAAACACCAGATTGCAAGCTTCCCTCACACCCGTAAAAGCTTCGGCCGTATCTTGTGCTGTTTTCACCCCTTCTGCAACCGTTTTGCGACTATCTTCAGTTGCTTTCACCGTAGAGTCGATCGCGCCCTTAATTTCTGGAACAATACCATTAATCTTTTGTGCTGCTTGTTGGCTTTCATCTGCTAACTTACGAATTTCGCTTGCTACCACCGCAAAACCTTTACCGTACTCACCGGCTCTGACTGCTTCAACAGCAGCGTTGAGAGCCAGCATATTAGTTTGGCTGGCTAAATCGCTAACCAAACTTGCGAGAGTCGATATATTGCCAATCTGACTCGTGCTGTCGTCGAGTCGATGATTTTGCTTAGAAATTGCCACCACAGCTTCTCTAAGATTCAGCATTTGATTGAGAGTTTGATCTACCTTTTTAGTACCTTCTTCGGCGAGATTTAAAGCTTGGCGAGCGGCAGCGGCAACAGACTCAGCTTGCTCGGCTGTTTGCTGAGAAGATCTGCCCAAATTTTCTAGAGTTATAGTTGTTTGATTGACAGAGACAAATTGCCGATCTGCTATTTGCTCTTGCCGATTCATATTAGATTCTATTTGCAGTGAAAATGACGATATTTGGTAAATCAACCCCCGAATGAGAGCAACAATCTGTTGCAAAAAAAACCAGCCAAATCCCAGCACCACAGCCAGGGAAACAATAGCAATAAACGCTGCTATTTTCTGAAGAGAATCAATAGAAGAAAATAGCAACCTTTTGGGTGAAGTATCCACAATTACTAAAAATTTATTTTTATTTTCCTGGCTGGGAAAAACTGTATTATAGCTAATCACTAGATCCGTCTTGTCAATATTTCCCTTGCCACCTGAGAGTATTTTAGCAACAATGTCTCCTGAATAATCATTTTTGACATTTTCCTTAGTTTTGAGTTCCAATCCCCATGCTTTTTGAGGATTGGGATGAGCCAGATAATACCCATCTTGATTTAAGATAAAAGATTGGTCTGATAGTTCAGGATTAAAATTTTTAACCATATCGAGCAAAGTGCTACCCAGAGCATTCGTAATGACAAAGCCTTGTCTTTGTCCTTTGGCATTAAAAATTGGAGTGGCGTAGCGAATGGTTGGCTTGTAAGGAATTTCTATTTTCCCCCTTTCCTCATTCAGATTTAAGGAAGACACATAGACTTCTCCTGATTTTAGCTTCATAGTTGCCGAAAAGTAATCTGCGTCTGCTTTATTTTGTAGTTGAGAATCTGGAATAACTTGGAGATTTGTGCCGTCAGAATCTACGCGCACGATCTCCTTACCGCTGTTATCTATGTAACGCAATTGCATATAATAGGGCTTGGCTTCCATCAACGATAAAAATGTGAGTTGCATTCGATAAACCCAATCTTTATAAGTTGAATTAGTTTGTTTGTCTACTCCCTTTCCTTCTCTAGCTCTAATCATTCCCTGAACTGGGGGAGTTTTGCGGAGAAACAAAATATCGGCTCTCAGATTGTCAAATTGGTTAATCATTTGATTGGCGGTGGAATTAACACTGTCACTAAGGGTTATTAATGCTAAATTTTGTAGTGCTTCTGTTGAAGAAGAAATTCCATACCAACCAACCAGAGATACTGGAATCAAGGTACTTAAAATTAGGAGTAGGAGCAGTCGGTGCTGCATTTTTTGGAAAAATTTGTTCATCATTGGTTACGGAGGATTGGTTACTGGGAACTTGTACGCTCGCATAGTCTAAGTATAGGGAATTGGGAACTTGTACGCTCGCGTAGCCGAAATATAGGGAATTGGAAAATTGTACGCTCGCGTAGCCTAAGTATAGGGAATTGGGAATTGGTACTAAAGAAAAAATAACAACTCCCAAATAATAACTCACAAATCACAACTAACTACACTGCTGATTTGAGATTAGGTTCTGATTTGCCCAGAAACAAGTTATTACTCCCGTTAATATCGCTGGAATTGTAGCGATGCCGATCGCCAAAGCAATTGATTTAATTTTTAAGGATATATTGGGCCTTTTTTGGGAACTACTCATAATTCATCGATCTCCTACAAAACTGCTTTCAAATCTAAGGCTGCTTCATTCAATTTTTGAGTGCCGACTTTAGTTTGACTGATACCGCAAGCGGTTTGGGCTGCCGCTTGATTGAGGGAGTTCATAGCTTGCACTACCTGTTCGATCGCGATCGCTTGCTGTTTGGCATTCAGAGAAATTTGCTGAGAGCTCAAAACCACATTGTTAATGGCATTGGCAACTCCTGCAAATGCCACTGCGGTTTCTGAGGCAATATTCACGCCGGATTCCACTGTTTTAGTTCCTTCGTCTGTCACCATTACAGTTGAGTTAATCGCCCTTTGAATATCAGCAACTAATAGATTAATTTGCGCTCCAGATTTTTTACTGCGATCGGCAAGTTTGCGAATTTCTGACGCCACCACGCCAAACCCCTTGCCATGTTCCCCCGCCCGCACGGCTTCCACAGCAGCATTGAGTGCTAACATATTAGTCTGATTTGCCAAATCGCTAACTACAGTTGAGATATTACCAATGTGATCTGTTTGTTCGCTCAACTCTATAATTTGTCCTTGGATATCCTGAACTTTAGTTTTGAGAGTTGCCATTGCTTCTAAAGTTTGTTCTACAGCTTTTGTGCCACCTCCAGCTAAATTCAAAGCTTGCATTGCTTGAACCACGGCTGTTTCTATCTGCTGTGAGGTAGCCCTGGAAGATGCTCCCAATTCGTCCATTGTAGTAGTAGTTTCATTTACTGAAGCAGCTTGCTGACTTGCCATGCGTTCCTGTTCTTCCACGGTGGCTGCAATCTCAGTGGAAGAAGTGGCGATCGAGCTAATTGCCCGATCGATAGTTTGGGCAATTCCTGACGAAATCAACCCAGCTATAATAGTACCTAACACCAATAAAAGTACGGAAGCAAATACCACAGCCCAGAGCAAGAAAACTAAAGATTCCTTAGTTTTTGCGGTGGCTTGCTTAATCGCATTGACTTCAATGTCGCGAAATTGCTTATTCACTTCCACAAATTCATTCACAAATTTTGTCTGTTTTCCGGTGTTAAATATAGCCACGGCTTCCGCCCTCTTATTTTGTTGTAAAAAAACCATCATTTCGTTAGAACTCTCATAATATTGGTTGCAGAGTTGTAGCATCTTCTCTAAACGTTCTTTTTGTTCAGGATTTTGGATCATTGACTCAACACTATTAGCCGACTGGCGAGCTAATTCTAAACCTGTTTGAAAATCATTTAAAAAGTCAGTGTTTTTATTATTAATTAAATACCCGCGCAACCCCCGTACCATTTGCTCGGCACCTGCAGACATATTATTTGTGTGTCTGATCACATTTTCGATCCTTTCTACTTCTTGAAAATTACTCAATACCTGATTAGTGGTTGTATAAACTAGCACGGGAAAACCCAAGTATATAGTTGCTGGCGCTACATATGCAAGCAGCATTCTCTTTCTAATATTGAATTTTATTAAGTTAGCAAACATATTTTTCTCCTTAATTTTAGTCCAATATGGCTTGAAAAGCGAGGGGATTTGGTATAGCGTATGTTGAAGGAAGAAGGAAGAAGCCGCTTCGGCTCGCTTCCCTTTGACTACGCTCAGGGGAGGCGAAGCCGATCGCCATTCGGTTACGATCAGGGCGCGATCGGCCCCCTGAGCCTAGTCGAATGGCAAGTTAAAAAGAAGGAAGAAGCAATAAAATCAATGATTTGGGCCATAAACAACTTCCTCACCGTATTGGCGGTTGCTATATAGCAAGTCTAAATCATTTATGCAGATTGGTAGGGTTAGTGGCAAGAGTGCCTACCCCGATCCGCTTAAGCACGGGGGGAGTGGACATACCTTAATTTTACAACTCATTTAGACGCACTATAGAAGATAAAATCTGCTAGCATCGTCGTGGTAAAGTCGAGTCAAGTCGTCTCCATATGTATCTTCCATATATCAGCGCAATTTGCACCTTTTCGACTCACTGTCAATCGTTCAGTCTCAACCGTGAAACGTCAACAATCATCGCGATCGTGCAACCGAAATTGATATAATTGAGATAACTTGTTGATTCAAACCTCCTCATCAACAACAAGTCCTCCTTTGCTCAGGAGTTTGGGCAAGTTCAGAATAGCCATCATTTTTTCCCCGTAAAGAGCTGTCCCCCTTAGATATTCGCGGTTGGCAGAATACAGTGCAGTCGGAACAGCCGCAATTTCCGACACATTTAAGTATATAATATCTAATATTTCGTCAACAACTATACCAGTGACTAAATCCCCAACTTCAACAACGATCGCCTTAGAGAGATAATTGGCAGAGTCCGACATATTTAAAGACATATTTAAAACACTGCGAATATCAATTAGCGTCACAATTTCTCCCCGTAAATTTATATTTCCCACTATGCGATCTGGAGTGCAAGGAACAGGAGTTACTTGACCAATGTCAGTAAATTCGCGCACTAAATCTAAAGGAATACCCAAGTATTCGCCATTCAAAGCAAACACTGCCAAAGACATATTAAGTGCAGCACCATTTTCCCCCTCGCCTTGTCGCCTTAAATTATTAGCCCGCAATTTAAAAATTGCCTTTTCTTCCGGCGTAGCCTGCGGGCAAAAAACGTCCCGCTTGCTCAGAATTTTAGGATTTTCGCCTAACCATTTTCCATTTATTTGCCACTTTAAATTTTTCGTCTCTGCCTCACCTGCTGTTTCTTCACTACCTGCACTGCTTGGAGAAAGAGGCCAGCTTTCCTCTGACTTTTTGGGAGAATATCTAATTAAGGAATCGAGATTCAGCAGCATGATAATATCGGCTTCGCAGCGGGCCAATCCCGCTACAAAATGATGAGAGGCTTCTGAATTATCTCGCCCGTAAGATAGCTGCGGAGTGATGGCATCTTCTGAGATTTCCTTAACTTCGCGAACTTGATTGACAATTATACCGAGTTTCGATTCTTGCCACTCTAGGACGATCGTACTATCTGTCACAGCATACTCTTGCCAAACGTATCCAAAACGAAGATTCAGATCCATCACGGGCAGAATTTCGCCCCGAAGGTCGATCGCCCCAACAATATCTTGAGGTGCTTCTGCAATTGCTGTCAACTCCGGCAGAAAGAAAATTTCCCGAACGTAACAGGCTTCTATACCGCAGAGAAAACCGTTCTGTTCAAAAATAAGATACGGTTTAGTTTCCATATTTTAGTGTACAGTTTCTTTACTGTATAATTTTAACAATTTTTTTTTAACATTCATCAGCACTTGATTAGCTGTCATTTTTCCCTGTGAATCTATGGGAGTATTTGGCGGTAGTGCTTTCAGAATTTCACAAGATGAATTGTACATTTTAATAGCTCTTTTTACTTGACCTTCTTTATTGTATATATTCCCTAGTTCTATATAAGCTGAAACAAAAGAGGGACACATATAAATAGTCCTCTTTAATAAATTCTTTGCTGTTTCCAATTGCCCCTGTTCTTCAGCAATGTGAGCTTGTAAATAATCAGTAAATACTGAACCCGGATCGACTTTTCTAGCTCGATTACAGTATTCTATTGCCTGAGAATAATTGCCGGAATTTGCCTGAACTTGAGCCATCAAATAATAAGCCTCAAAATTATGTCCCTGCAAGTCTATTGCCTCTTGTGCCTTGTTGAGCGCCTCAGCATAATTTTTATTCTTAAATGATTTTTTAGCCTCTAAAATTAGCATTTGAGGCGTTTTATTTTGAGTATTTTCTGCTATTATTTTTTCTGTAACTGAAACGGCATTGTTCGGCAAGCCCTCCTCCAGATAGGGAGATGGCAGCATCTTCCCCAGCGGATTACTTATTTTTAATACGGGCGGCATCTCTATCTCTGTAAAATTGCTGTTAGTAGTAAAACTAGGTGGCATAGTTTCCCATGTTAGCAACTCACCACTATCATCGCCCATAGTATCTGCTTTCGGGAATTCCCGAAATGCCGAGTTGGCTTCCCTTACCGTTGCAACCCTAGACTCTATTTGACCGCCTTCCTCCGGTACTGCATCCCGACGCTGATACACCACCGACTCCGGAAAAATCTTGGGTTCAAACTCGTTCATAATTTGACCGTAAACTTCAGCGTGACCGGTCATTAAATATCCTCCAGGTCTCAGGGTATTGGAAAATTTTTTCAGTACCAGTGAAATATACTTATGTTCAAAATACACAAAAACGTTTCTACACAAAATTAAGTCTATGTTATAAAGATTTTGGTAAATATTAGGAAACTCATCTGTGATTAAATTTACACAGCTAAAGTTTACACTTTGGCGCAATTCTAGATTAATTTCCCAATCATTTTCCCTCGGATGAAAATATTGCTTTTGTATCTGCGGTTCAACCAAGCGAAACGACCAATGACTGTAAACTCCCTGGGGCGCTTTTTTGATTACTTTTTCATTGATATCTGTACCTAAAATTAATATTTTCCATTGATCCCAATCGGGAATCAACTGTTTTAAAACAATAGCTAAAGAATAAGGTTCTTCACCGGTGGAGCACCCCGCACTCCAGATTCGCAGCGTCGGCTGCATTCCCAAGGTCTTGTGCAAGTTTCTTTTCTGCTCTATCAATTCAGGAAAAATTACTCTATTTAACAGAGAAAACTGTCCTTTATCTCGCATAAAATAACTTTCAATTGTTGTTAATAGTAATACTAATTCTGTCCATTCGTTTTTACTTTCCAAAGTTTGGGCAGTTAAAAGTTTATAATATTTTTCGGGTTCGGCAATTTTTTTGGCTCTCATCCGAGTCAAAATTTTGTGAGACAAAGCCGAACGATCTTGCGACCGTATTCGCAAACCAATCTGAGTAGTAATTAAGTTAATAAATAGCTGAATTATTGAATCATTCATGTCAACTGAGGTAGATTCATTTAATAATTTGGGAAGTGGCAACTTTTACTGAGCTGGTGCTGAGTTTGTGCTGAGCATAGCTGCTAGCCTGCGGCTCGTCGGTTCGCGAAGCCGAAGGGAAGTGGGTAGCCGAACTATTGGGAATTGGGGAACTTGTAAGCTCGTGTAGTCGAAGTATTGGTAATTGGAAATTGGGGAATTTGGAATTATAAATTGAGAATTTAGCCGATCGCCTTAACAAGAACAGTATCACACAACATCATATCAGAAAGTGGTCAGCTACTTAAAGGAAAAAGGCAAAAGGTAAAAGACAGAAGCCAGGAAAAAATTCTGCCTTCTGCCTTCTACCTTCTGCCTTCACAGGCATCAACCTCCCACTTTAAGCTGGATATATCCGCAGGCGGCGATTGGGTTCTTCCCCAAAACTGTGGGATTTCAGGTGATAGTGTTCCACAAGTTCGTGCTGCATTTTGCGGACGTTGGGAGAACGGGGCAGGAGTTCCACCGGCTGTCCCTTGGGAATGACAATTTGCTCGACTGCTAAGCGCGTTTCTTCCAGAGCTTCGAGCTCGTCAGAAGAACCGCTGCGGGCGAATAAGGCGAGGTCTGCCACTTCCGGGGTACCTGGGTCATCCATGTCCAACAGACGCCGCAAAGCTCTAGCTACGTGGGGAATAGTCGCGGCCTTAATTGTGTGCAGGGGAACTTGGCGAGTTTTAGCCAAGTGCCTCAATTTCGACTGGTTCCGAACGTTCGATCGCAAAGCCAAAACCACGTCAGCACTCTCAATATCCTTCGTCAGCAGCACCGGCAGGTTCAGCGTCGAAATCACCTGTTCGAGCTGGTGACGAGGTATGCCGTAAGGATAAACGTGGAGGGGCAAATCTTCGCCGTTAGGGCCGACATTATGGGAATAGCGTCCGGGGGTGGGTACTGGTTCGACGGACAGGGATTCTTCGAGCAGTTGCTCGAAATACCGAGTCTCAGCAACCGGCGCGCTCTTAGCAGCGAAGTTCGCGCCTTGAGCGGGCATCGGCACCATTTTGCCAGCACTCCGCCACCCAGAGATCGGTGTGACGGGCCGGATTGCCGATACAGCAGCGGGGCCGCCGGAAGCTGGCATTCCCGGAAACCGGGCGGGGGGAGCGGCTGAGTCGCGCTCGATAATTACTTCTCCCGTCTCGCTGACACTTCTGATTTGCTGGCTCGGTTCGCGTCCCCGCAGCAGAGTGTCGATCGAATCTGCAACTCGCTCGTGTATTACCCAGCGCTGGCGTTCCAGCATTTCGACGGCTATTTCAAAAGTTGGCGGTGATTTGCGCTCCAAAACCGTCTTTTGAGAACCGCGCCGTCTTGCTTCGTCATCTCCCAGCGTCACCGCTTGGATGCCCCCAATTAAATCGGCCAGAGTCGGGTTTTTCATCAAGTTTTCGAGCCGGTTCCCGTGGGCAGTACCGACCAACTGCACGCCCCTTTCGGCGATCGTCCGAGCCGCCAAAGCTTCGAGTTCCGTGCCTATTTCGTCAATCACGATCACTTCCGGCATATGGTTTTCCACTGCTTCGATCATGACTTGGTGCTGGAGTTCGGGGCGGGAAACTTGCATTCTGCGAGCTCTGCCGATCGCTGGGTGGGGAATATCTCCATCTCCGGCAATTTCGTTGGAGGTGTCGATGATTACCACCCGTTTTTCCAAGTCATCGGCGAGCACGCGGGCAATTTCGCGCAGGGCCGTGGTTTTGCCAACACCGGGGCGGCCGAGCATCAAAATTGACTGACCGGTTTCCACCAAATCGCGGATAATGCCGATCGTCCCGAACACAGCGCGGCCCACCCTCAACGTCAAGCCGATAATCTCGCCGCTGCGGTTGCGAAGGGCGCTAATTCGGTGCAGGGTTTGCTCGATACCGGCTCGGTTGTCGCCGCCGAAGTGGCCGACTCGATCGATGCAATAGTTGAGGTGTGCTTTGGTAATCGGAGTTTGGGAAAGAGGTTCGGCCAAGGATGGAAAACGAGCTTCAGGTTGGCGGCCCAAATCCATGACAATCTCAATGAGATTGTTGCGCTGCGGGTGCTGCTCTAAGGGCTGCCGGATCTCATCTGGCACGATGTCTAATAATCTGTTGAGGTCGTCTGTAATCTGCATTCGCCTCGATGTGTTCGGTGACTTTTTCAACTTTTTAGTCAGTTGTCAGTTGTCAGTTGTCAGTTGTCAGTTGTCAGTTGTCAGTTGTTGTTGATATTAACGACTAACCACTAACCACTAACTAATGACTAATGACTAATGACTAATGACTAATGACTACTGACTAATGACTACTGACTAAAATTCTTTGAGCTGGGAAACTAGAGAACGAGCTAAACTCACGGCCTGTGAGAGAAGTTCTGGGACGGCTTCGAGCTGAGGTAGCCGAGATGTTTCAACTCCGGCTCCTGGCCGCGTGACTGCCACCGGAACGGCATAGGCTCGATCGGTCTGCATTGTTTCTAACTGTTCTAAAATTGGCGATAGCAAAACCCTGGCATAGCTACCGTAAGCTACACCTGCAATGTATGGGACAGGGGGAACTGACAAATTTTTCCCACCATCCTTCATCAGTCCCTCGGCTCTCAACTTGCTGACAGTGTGAGCATTAGTGCCGCCTGCAAGTTGCACGTATCCCGGCAACTGGGCAGCCAAAACTTTTTGACCGAGTTTGACCGCGGCTCTAGTAGTTCCTGTTCCGATATCTCCGCTCATTGGCCTACCGTCCGTTTGCCAAATTAGCGGACAAGGAAGGGGGGAAATTATTTGATAGAGTGTCCGCAAATAATCAATCAAACCGTCTCCATCGGGGCAACTAATTGCTATTACCTTGAGTTGAGCGACCCAGGGAGCTATGCTCGACCAAAGTCGCGCAAAATCTGCCTCTCTGCCTACTTGCGTGTGGATTTCTAGGGCGTCCGCACCGGATTGCAAGATTAAAGGTGCGATCGCGGCGGGAGCAGACACGTAAGAACGAGTATAAATCAGTTGACTCGGACAAATCGGCAGACAGCGACCGCAGCCATAGCATTGCTGGTCTATCACCCCGCAAAAACCACTGCCAGCACTCTGAAAAACTATTGCTTCGGCTGGACATATTTTTTCGCACGGCCGCCAGCAGTCCACGGGACAATCGGCTGGGTTGAATTCGGCTTTGCGAAAATGCGGGTCTTCGCCATCGTTTAAACTCACCATCAGCAACGGCAACCCTTTGCCGCCAAACCTGCGGTTTTGAGTTCTTGCCTGTAATTCGCTGGCCACTTGTAGGGCTTCTTTCGCTGCGGCGACGGCGGCGGGATCTGCCGCGACATCGATACAGTCAGCGCCTGCTAAGGTGTAAGCCAAGGTGAGATTCCGTACAGCCGGTAGGTGCTGAAAGCTCGCCCCACAGATCAGCTTGAACCAATGGCCATCTTTTAATGAGTTTAGGGGATGATAATGTTCTGTCACCCTTATATGTTAATCCTTTCAGCTAAAAATTACGAGGCAAAAATTTGTACTGAGTTTTCCGGCTCAGCCAGATACAAGTATCAAAACGCTACCGATAGGAGTGGGACTTGGGGGGTCAGCCCTAGATGTGGAGTATCGAGCATGACTTTTTTGGCAATCTAATTTTTTTAAGAGTTTTTGTTACGGGTACGATTTTTAATTTTTGGCTGAGGTTTTAATTGCAGGCAGACTTATAATAATATCATTTGTTAGCGGTGGGTGCAAGATAAAAGCCGACTATTATTGCAGGATTGAGAGTTTTGGACTCGGAAAACTCGATTCGGAGCCATCTAGCGCTAACCAAAGCACCTGCGCGTATTGAGCGCACTCAAACCAAGGCAGAATGAAAGTTAAATAGCCGATCGCCACTGCTGATAAATCGGTATTTAGCGACACGATCGCGCATTTCAAGCAATATCCCCACAAAGCAACAGCAGCGATTAGTCCCAGAATGCCTGTAGAAATAGCAGTATCTAAAATCCAATTGTGAGCTTTATAACTCGGTATTTTTTCAGTGCGAACCTGTCCGTTTGGGGCAATATAATCATAAGAAAACTGACCTAAATTCACAATTTCAGGAACCTTATTGGGAGTGGCGACGAAAGGATATGCGATGCCAAATCCGTTAAAACCCCAGCCAAAGAGAGGTCGTTTTTGAATCCCGCGCACGGAAATTTCCCACAAGGGCGATCGGCTGGACATTACTTGTGCCACAGATACCCGATTCCAGTCCAGAGGTTAGCGTAAAAGTCATCGCACTAATGGCCACAAAGCCGATCGCAAGAGCGGGAATTAATTGTTTGTAATATTGCCGTCCCAATAAGTAAAATATTGCTATTATTAAAGATAAAACTGCTGTGCGAGTGTTGGTAAATAGCAAAGCGGGGAGAATGAGAAATAAAGCGAGAGTGGCAGTGCGATCGCTAATTAATTTCCGCTTCCAACCTACCGCACAAATAACGGCTGTCAAAGTCAATACTATAGCTGCGTGACCGCGATGCGAGAAAAGTGCGATCGGCTGCTGTCCCCGAAAAATCGTGCTAGCCAAAACATCATGTGCGATCGACTGACCGTTCGTTGCTGTATAATCAATTTGCCAGTTGACAACTTGCGGAAAAACGCTAACAGCTACAACCGCACCTCCTATCAGCAAACCCCGTATTTGACAGCAAAACAATTCTGGATGCAGTTTTAACAGCAGCCTATTGGTGAGGCTAAAAATAGAAATTAACAGCCAGTACAGCCAGCCGTCTCCCATTTGGTCTTGTCCCCAAAAAGAACGCTCCGGGAAAGGACTGTTGAGGGTAGAAATCGCTCCCACCGTCAAAAAAAATCCCCACAAAATCAGGCAGACTTTCCACGACCGGGAAAAACTTAAAAGTTTCCTTTCTTCCCATAAAAATGATAAATTTGAAAGCACAATCAGCAGGACAACAAAAACTTTAGGCTGCGTCCAAATTTCGCCGCGGCTGCCTCCCCAAGGGTTGATGAGAATGAGACTGAAAGCATATAGCAAAGTGTAAATATTTTTCATATGAAATATAGTTGTGTAATTGCGAGCTTTGTGTCAGTGCCAGCGAATCGAAGCAATCGCAGCATCTTCAGTTCATTCGATAGTGATTCCTGTAGGGGCGGGTTCACCAACAATACCTGCTAATAATTGACAATCTCAAAAACCCGCCCCTGTCTGGATATTAGGGTCTATAAAAATTAACCAGCCTGTCGCTTTTTCCGCAAAATATGCCGCATCCCAGCGAACCATAACACCATTCCCTTAGCCGCCACAATACTTCCAGGTTCCGGTACAGATTCCGCATCAATTGGCTTGGAAATTTGCCGCATCTTGAAACTTCCTTCCCGTTCCTTAAAAGCTAATTGAATTGGAAATGCTGTTTCTGCTGTCTCACCAAATAATGAATCAATCCCAGTGATTCTAAACTTGTCTACTGGATAACCCAACAAAGAAACAAAGTCTAATTTATCTCCCGGACTGAAATTACCGAGTATCGAATCTCCTACTGCAACAGTAAATTCCTGGTCATCGCCCGCAGGAAAATCGAGAATTTCAGTAAATAAAGTGTCTTCCAGAGATTGGAATTCAAAGCCGTAAGTAGTTGGAGGATCATACCAGCGACAGCCGGGAACTTGGTTGAAGACTTGCCAGCCATTTTGGATAGAATTGGGAAGGATAGGGTTTTGCTGTGTCAGGCCGCGCATTTCTTTTCCGAAGCCGCCGCCGCCGCTAGCTGCAGAGCTAAAATCTGGCGAGTCTTGTGGGTCGTAAACATCAACAAAAAGCTCGTAATTGCCTGTGTCTTGACCGCGAGCACCTCCACCAGCAGCACCGACATTGAGGTTGATATTGCCGCTACTGCCCACAGTACCAGTTAGTGCGGAGGCAAAACCATTTCCTACACGGCTACTGTCGTCGTCAAATCCTAGCTGAAAACCCGAGTCATTATCAGTGCTTAAGAATGTGTTGGGGTTGCAGCGATTGGATGGGAGGTCGTTGTTTGTCCAGGCTATATATTTTGAACCAGGGGTAAGGTCAGAGAGGTTAAAACGATCTAGTTCAAAACCGGAGGCGAGGCTGTCGGAAAACTTTTTAGAGGTTTGAGGACGAATTACTTCGTTTCTCCAACCCCATCTAATTCCGTTGTAAATGGTGACTTCTCTTGGCTCGGTTGCTGGCCGTAAAATCTCCTCAACTAGGTAGACTTCTGCGTCAAAGTAATTATTTCTTTGAGCTGCGAGTTCACCCGGAGAATAAGGTCTGTCTATAAAAAAGCTTTCGCCCGCCATACCAGTAGTATCGTAGTAAGGATCATCGCTTCTAAATCCATTGTCAATGAAAGGAATATGGGGTATAAAACCAGGAATGCCTTCGCCATAGTTTGATCGTACCATTTGAATCCAGTGGAGTTGTTTACCTTCTTGTCCAGGTTGAGGATCGCTAGGTGCTGGATGGTACTTTAAATAAAAAGTAGCGCCCACTCCATTTTCTCGTGGCTCTCGTTCTCCGGGGTTTTCAATACCGCAAAGAACTGCATAACCGCAAGCGAGATAATTTACGATCTCAAAATTACCTTTTAATTCTTGTTGTGCAGTCTGAAAATTCCAACCCAAAATACCTTGTTGCGATCTTAAAGCCCACAGATGAAGTACAGTAGAAAATGGCACTGTTCCTCCTCGAGGGATAGGTTGTGTCCATAATCTTGTATCTACATCCGTCCTGCCTTCTAAATCATCTATAAGGTAGCGTGAAACTGGTCTCCAGTTTGAAGTAGCACCGGGTTTTGGAGGTATAATATTAAATGCAAAACTTGCCAGACCCGTCAGCATGACTGTCAAGGCAGACGTAAATCCAGCTAGCAAATATTGTCTTAAACGCATTTTTCGTAGCTCCTCTAACATTAATTTACCAAACAAAGCAATTTAAGTTTTTTGAAAACCGACTGAAATGGCAAGGATTATTTAACTTCGGTTCATAAATTTACTAGGTGTAAGTCCACAAAAGGCATCGCTATCCAACCAGTCCAGACTTTTTCTAATACCTGTTCTTTGATGTTAGTTGCTCTTGGTGCGCCAATGTGGTATCTAAGTCCAAGATGATATGTACCGGGCTTGAGGTCATAAAAATAATAGAAGCCTCCAGCTTGGTTGGGAATTGCGAGTAGAAGCTGATTCCAATGCCAGGAAAGCCTTCCATCTAAAACAAATAAGGCACTATCTCTTGGTGGAGCTAAGTAATAGTTTGGCCCTTTACCTACCCAGGTTCTCATGAGGTCGCTCCTCCATTTTATTTCTTTACCGTCGTCACCTATTAGTGTTAAGTCAAGGGAATCTAATTGCTGAAAGCGAAAAGCGGTTGATGTATTGTTAGTAGCCCGGATACCTAGCTTCACAGCAGTCCGAGCACCAGGCAGATTAGGAGGGATAATTAACACGGACTCCGGCATCTCTGTTTTGAACTGAATGCCATCCACTTCAATTGCACTACTATCAGTCGATAGGGGCATAACTAGGCGAAGATTCACAAAAGGGCTTGCCAACAGCCCCGATCCCGTTTCTTGTGCAGTTCTTGCTGCTTTGGTATCTGACTCGGAAACAGGTGTGGTATTGCAATCGGTATTCAAGACGAATCGGAGCTGATAGGTTTCTTCGGGGATTACCTCGAAATACCAGCAATTGTTATGGTCTATCGAACTTCGAGAATTGTCAGGAATAGTAGGAACTTTAAGTACAAGCAAGTTATTATCCCAATAAAGCAATGCGGTTAGAAAAATAATTCTTGGAAGTTCTGGTTTGATTTCCCACCAATCAAAATTTCTCGTCTCGTTGTGTTCGATCGCAGGGGCTAAGTTGGGTCTTAAACCAGCTAACCCGCTCGTTGCTTCTCGATCGAAAGGTCTGTTTGGGTGAGTGCTAGCTGCAAGACAATCAATATCTCGAAGTCTTTGTCTTGTTTGATTATCAGATGTCCAAACCTCTGGAATAAAGGTTTGGGATGGGTTGACGCGAAAAGAAGTTGAAGTGTTGTTGATAATACGCAGCGTCACTTGGATAGAAGTATGGGAGCCAAGCAGATTTTTGGGGATGGGAAAGACTAAGGTAGGATAAAACCTTGGACTTGGATTCGTGACTTCTATGAATATGCCGTTTGCTTCAACGGCATTGTTGTCAAAAGATTCTCTGCAGCCATCACCTTCACTAGATGTCATGTTTGTTATCCTCCTATTATGCTAATAGCTGCGATCGATCTCTAGCTTTTTGTAGTCGCAGCGATCGACCATTTTGTCCTACCATTTCTGGAATCAATGTAATGAATGTTGTTAGTGTTGGTAGACAACACTTGTGAGGTAACTTCTGTTCAGGATGAGACTATGCAGAATTTGACAAATGGTGTAATAACCCTACCAGTCCATAATCTTTCTAATAATGTTGGCTTTGTCCCTTCTTGGCCTCGATCGTTTATTCTATCAACCTCGTTTTCATTTCTGTAGATAAATCGAACATGATATTCTCCCGGATTGAGAATGTCAAAATTCCAATAGCCACCCGTGCCTTTGGCAATGCTAATTTTTAACTGGTGCACACGCTTAGACCAGATGAGCCTTGCATTTGGAAAGAAGGTAATGCTTTCTTCAGGCATAGCTAACAGAAAATATGACTCTTTAGGTTTTAGGCGTCTAATGCGAAGGAAAATGCTGGGTAGTAATTGACTGTCCGCACCCATAAGTTCTGGAGTTAATCTGCCATAGGAACTGAAACGAAACGGCATAGGTGTGTTGTTGGTAATGCGAATACCCAACTGCACAGGGATATCCATATTGCCATCGGGGCTGAGTGGTTCCACTGGAATACTGAACGTGCGCTCTGGCATTAAAGTTTCAAATTGGACACCATCCACTTCGATTACACTCTTCTCAAAAGATTCTCCTGATGTCATATTTGCTACCCTCTCTCTTCCAAAAAAGCTAGTTGAATAGGAAAAGCTGTTTCTACTATTGCGTCAACTAAAGCATCAATGCCAGTAATTGTAAAGTAGTCAACTGGGTTCCCTTTGACTGTACATATTAGAACCAATCCATTAATTTTTTAACCCTAAAAATACCGAACTTTTTTAGACGAATTTTCCCTACTACCAGCAGTAGAACGGCTCTCCCGGATGCTTGGTGCAAAAAGTAGCGATCGATACAATCCACTGCAGTTTTTTACCATCTTGCCCTAGAATCTGTAACGTTGTATTTAACTATTGGAAACGCAACGAGGCTGCCGTTTTATTCGTAATCTGAAGAGCGAGTTTTACAGGAGTTGCAGCATTGGGCTTATTTGAGGAGATTGTCAAGACACGCTCTGGCATTAAAATTTCAATATCTTAGAACCCCGACTTCTCTAAGAAGTCGGGGTTCTGGGTGTTCTGTTTTTTTATATCTGTCTGCTGATTACTTGCTCAGCCGCTTGTAAACAGTAGCCAAAGCATGGCTATCGCCCACATTTCCCGGAAACAAAACAACTGGTAAATTGGGAAACAGAGGATGGTCTGCCTCGGTTTTCACCACCGAACAACCTGCGATAATTTGACCGATTTGCCTGACACTTTTCAGCGACAAACCTGTACTCAAAACATCATTAGAAGTAATGCCGCCCTTGCTAATCAAAAACCCGATATCCGCAGGCAGTCCCCGCACGATATCCATCAATAAAGCAGAAACCGCCTCTCCAAATTTTAACCGGACTTCGGTATTTTCAAATTCGAGTTCCTTGCGGCTGGTATAAATTACAGGCGTTTTACCATCGGCATGAGAATCGCGGGCTTTTTCGAGAATTTCATCGAGCATTTGGGTGCGATACTCAGGTGAATCTTCTAACAAGTGAGATACATCTATTTCAATGCTAACTATATTGGGTTCTTTTAACAAGCGCTCCAATTGTTCAGTAGTTTTCTTAACGTGGGAACCAACTATTACTGCACCGGGTTTGCCATCCCTCACATATTTTGCCATTTCGTCGGCTGCTACTGGCTGCGGGCCGAGGTCAGCTAAGGATGTTAAAATACTCGCCGCGCTGCGGAATAAAAACTTTTTGCCTTGACTGACTGCATTGAGAATGTGTTTGGCAAATGTGTCTAAATCGCCTTGGCTTTGGCCGTCAACAACCGCACATTGGTTGTCTTCCATATCCATCAGTCGATCTAAACTTCCGTAGCGAATGTCTCCGAGTAAAATGCGATCGACTGCATCAGCAGGGATGCGACCTTTGGTTTTTTCTTCTACATAGTCGGGCAGGTAACTGTGACTGTACCCGAAGACTGAATCTTTGGCAAATTCGGTTTCGTGTACTGGTGTCGGGACGCTGTTAACTATTAGGTAGTGCACGCTGTGGCGGGTAATTCGACCTCCTTCAAAAAAGGCGGGAATTAGAAAATGGGCGTCGAAGGGGCCAAGTTCTTCGGCGATCGCGTCGGTTTCGATGGGATAGTGGCCGCGCAGGGTAGAATCGGAACGGCTAACTATTAGGAAGTCTTCGATTTTTTCGCTGGCGATCGCCCTTTTTAGATTTTGGCACACTTCGCGGGTGACGGAGGCTGCTTTTTCGGGAGTTAGCGATCGAGTATTTGTCAGTATGAAGAAAATCGGGCACTTGTCCCGCAGCCCCAAACGCAGGGTGTCTTCGTCCCAACGTGTCAGCAGTAAGCAACTGTGCACGGTTTGAGAACCTGTCGGATCGTCGTCGAGAACTATAATCTTGGGTTTGGCAGAAGACATACTGACCTGGTTGTTAACGTCACCTTTCCAAGATATCCTTACCTGTTACGTAACAGGTAAAAATTTACCAAAAACTTGGGTCTAAAGTCCCTTCTTCAGTGGTCGGCTTTAATTTCTCCAGAAGTGTGTTAGAGTGGTTTATATCCAGTTCAACGACGTAAATGTTAGTATTTGAAGCTAAACTAGAAGGAAAAAGCCAGCAGTACGAGCTGCTAGACGAAGCCATTCGTACTGCTCGCTTTATTCGTAATAGCTGCATCAGATACTGGATGGACAATAAAGGCATCGGTCGATATGACTTAAGCGCCTACTGTGCCGTGCTTGCCAAGGAATTTCCGTTCGCTGCTAACCTCAACTCAATGGCAAGACAGGCTTCCGCAGAGAGAGCCTGGTCATCAATTGCCCGATTCTACGAAAACTGCAAAAAGGCGAAACCAGGGAAAAAGGGATTTCCGCGCTTCAAAAAACACACAACTCACGGTTCTGTCGAATACAAGACTTGTGGTTGGAAGCTTTCAGAAGACCGGAAAACTATCAACTTTAGTGACGGTTTTAAAGCCGGCAGCTTTAAATTGTGGGGAACTCGCGAGCTCCATTTCTATCAGTTGAGTCAGATCAAGAGAGTTCGCGTGGTTCGTCGCGCTGACGGATACTACGTTCAGTTCTGTATTGATGCCGAACGGAATGAAAAGCGAGTACCTACTGGAAAAACCATTGGTTTAGATGTGGGGCTGACTCATTTTTATACTGATTCTGATGGAAATACTGTAGAAAACCCACGACATCTGAGAAAGTCAGAGCGGTCGCTCAAAAAGCTCAGTCGCAGATTTTCTCAAACCCAAAAAGGTTCTAAAAACAGAGCGAAGGCGCGAAATCGATTAAGCAGAAAACACCTTAAGGTAAGTAGGCGACGTAAAGACTTTGCTGTGAAACTAGCAAGGTGCGTAGTCCAGTCTAACGACTTGGTAGCCTACGAGGACTTGTCAGTGCGGAATATGGTCAAAAACAAAAACCTGTCCAAGTCGATATCAGATGCAGCTTGGACAGGTTTTAGGAATTGGATTGAATATTTTGGCAAAGTGTTTGGTGTAGCTACTGTTGCAGTACCGCCACATTATACGAGTCAAAACTGTTCTAATTGTGGGGAAGTTGCGAAGAAATCACTAAGTCAAAGAACCCATATTTGTTCACATTGTGGTTTTGTCTTAGATCGTGATTGGAATGCAGCTCGCAATATATTAGAACTCGGATTGCGTACCGTGGGGCACACGGGAACCTCTAACGCCTCTGGAGATATCGACCTCTGCTTGAATGAGGAAACTCCTTCAAGTAAGTCGGGTCGTAGAAAGAGGAAACCCAAGCAGTGATGTTTGGAATCACCGTGGCTTTAGCCCGGTGAGGATGTCAAAATAGTTATGATATTTTTTTCACAATTCTCCTAACTTATAATTTGGAGAATGTGTTTGAGTTCGCTCGGTTCAGTAAGCTGCATATTGCTACTGGGTAAGAGGCGCACGCAGCCGTGCAAGCTACTAACTTTTGCCCTTTTTAAAATTAGCAGCGTTTCGCTCTTGCAACTTTTTCATTTCTGCTTGAACTCCCACGGCTACCTGCAAAGCTTCGTTGAGCAATCGCCCTTGTTCGCTGGCTCGATCGCTAATTTGCAGGGCATTCAAAGTTCTCAAATTATTGGCAAACAATTCGGAGTTAGTAGCGACAAATTTTTTGTTTTCCCTGAGAATTCTTTCGGTTTTCAAAGCTCGAACTAAATCGTCTCTGATTAGCTGCAAGGCTGCAATGACTTTTGCCCGATCGCCGATTTTGACTTCCGCATTGCCAGCATCTTCTATCCGATCATTAATGGCGATCGCTTCAATTATACCATTATAGCGATCCACATCATCAAAAAGATTGATTAAATCTTTGTTTTGCCGACTGCACCGAATTTTCCACGCATCCTCAAGGATTAAACCGAGTATCGCAACCAAGTGGAGGGCGAACCACAACAAATAAGCTCTAGGAAATATCGCAACCAGCAGCCAACAACTGATTAGAAGCAAAACAATTAAACCGACTGTTTTCAAAGCTTCGCGGGCAAACTTAGTCGCTGTCGGCGGGCGGTATACGCGATCGGGCCCCGCGCCTGTGAGGTGCTTGAGCTCACCGACAGTAATTTCTAATCCCTGAATGTCAGCTCGCATAAATCTTCACAAATATTTCTTAATTATAAAGTTTTGTAGTAGAACAAGGGGCTCGTCTACAATAAACCTAACACTTTTTTCAACCAAAACTGCACTATGTCCGCACGTCCTATATACCTCGACAACCACGCCACAACCCCCGTAGATCCACGGGTACTTGATGCGATGCTGCCGTATTTCACCGAACAATTCGGCAACGCAGCCAGCATCAACCACGTCTACGGCTGGGAAGCAGAAGCAGCGGTAAAACAGTCACGACAAATCATAGCAGAAGCGATCAATGCTTCCCCAGAAGAAATTGTTTTTACCAGCGGTGCAAGCGAAGCAAATAACTTAGCGATCAAAGGTATCGCCGAAGCTTATTTCAGTAAAGGAAAGCACATTATCACAGTAAAAACAGAACACAATGCAATTCTCGACCCCTGTACCTATTTGCAAAAATTGGGGTTTGACATTACTGTTTTACCGGTGAAAAGCGACGGGCTGATTGATATAGGCGATTTGATCAAAGCGATTCGCTCCGAGACAATTTTAGTTTCAGTGATGACAGCTAACAACGAAATTGGCGTCATTCAGCCGATCGCAGAAATTGCAGCAATTTGTCGGGGAAATGACATTCTTTTTCACACAGATGCGGCACAGGCGATCGGCAAAATTCCCCTCGACGTAGAGGAGATGAATATCGATCTAATGTCCTTGACAGCCCACAAAATCTACGGGCCAAAAGGCATCGGTGCTCTCTACGTGCGCCGCAACAAACCGAGAGTGCAGCTAGCGCCGCAAATGCACGGAGGAGGCCACGAAAGGGGAATGCGATCGGGAACTCTCTACCCACCGCAAATAGTTGGGTTTGCCAAAGCAGTAGAATTGGCAATTGCGGAAATGGAGTCGGAAACAGAACGAGTGGTTAATTTGCGGCAGCGTTTGTGGGAAAATTTGAGTGAATTGGGCGATGTTTTTCTCAACGGTCACGCTACTAAGAGATTGCCGGGGAATCTTAATATTAGTGTAGCCGGCGTTGACGGTCAAGCGTTGATGTTGGGTTTGCAACCGGCGGCGGCAGTTTCTTCGGGATCTGCTTGCACTTCGGCGAAAATATCTCCATCTCATGTTTTAGCAGCGATCGGGCGATCGGACAAATTAGCTTATGCTTCAATTCGGTTCGGTATTGGCCGATTCAATACCGAAGCAGAAATAGATGCAGTTTCCCAACACGCGATCGCAACTATTCAATCTCTCCGACAAGCTCAAAAAGTGATGAGTTAGAAAGAGCATTCGGCGGTTGAAACCGCTTCTACACAAACGAAGTCCGCCTCCGCGGACTAAGAGATTAAGGGGATTTTTAACCCAGGTTTGGTATTAAAACTTTCCAATTTCTTCAGTCCGCGTAGGCGGACTTTGTTTGTGTAGTAGCGATTTCAATCGCCGAACACAATCGACACCAATCCCTTATTTAGAACCAAATACCTCGCGCACCCGATAAATAGGTTTTCCCTGCGACTCGTGATAAGTCCGCATCATCACTTCCGCCAGCAAACCAAAACAAAATAACTGCACGCCAGTTAACAGCAAAACCACAGCCAAAATCAGCAAAGGGCGGTTCCCAATAATTTGACCAAAACCCAATTTTAAGACTGTCAAATAAATCCCTAAAACCGTTCCCAACGTCATAGAACTCAGTCCCAAAAGTCCAAAAACGTGCATCGGTCGAGTCAGAAACTTTTTCATAAAAGAAATAGTTAACAAATCCATCAACACGCGAAAAGTCCGCCAAATCCCGTACTTACTTTGACCGAAACGGCGGGCGTGATGTCGCACCGGAAGTTCTGCAATTCTCGCCCCTTCAATAAACGCCAAAGCAGGCAAAAAGCGGTGCAATTCCCCGTACAGATTCAAGTCTGCTACCAACTCGGATTTATAAGCTTTCAAAGAACAGCCGTAGTCATGCAAAGTTACGCCTGTAACGCGACCAATTAACCAGTTCGCAATTTTAGAAGGAATCAACCTACTAATAGTATTATCCTGCCTATTTTTCCGCCAGCCACTAACTAAATCGTAGCCTTCATCTAACTTGGCCAACAATAGCGGAATATCAGCCGGATCATTTTGCAAATCGCCGTCTAGGGTAACAATAGCACGGCCGCGAGCGCGATCGAAACCTGCCGACATGGCAGCAGTTTGCCCGTAATTGCGGCGCAAAATTACAGCACAAAGGTCATCGCGAGTGCTGGCTAACTGCTGGAGAAGTTCACCAGAACCGTCCTTAGAACCGTCATCTACACAAATAATTTGATAGCTGAGTCCAGATGGTTGGATAGAAGAGGCGATCGCCTCAATCAAATGAGGCAAACTTTCCACCTCATTATACACCGGCACCACCACCGAAACGTCGAGAACAACCTCAGCCTCAGCTTGCTGTCTCGCCAATTTTTCCAAAAATAATGCAGCGTCCATTTGTTTGTTAGATAACATCAGTAATCATTAGTCATTAGTCATTAGTCATTAGTCATTAGTCATTAGTTAACAGTCATTAGTTAACAGTTAACAGTCAACAGTCAACAGTTAACAGTCAACAGTCAACAGTCAACAGTCAACAGTCAACAACTAATTAGGTTGATAACTTGCCACAACTTTACCATATCCCCGCAATTGCTGGTAATAAGCTTGACTGACTAGATCGCCCTCCTCCGACAAAACATCGATACCGATACCGTTGCGACCTTGTGCTTGTCCCGAACTGTGAATGTAGCGATTATCTCCGAGATACAATCCTACGTGAGTGGCTTTTTCTGGCGTACCAAAAAATACTAAATCCCCCGGTTCTAAAGCACTGATACTAATAGGTTTAGTAAAAGCTTCCTGCTGATAAGCATCCCTCGGCAACCAGATGCCGGCAGCCACAAAAGCAGCTTGCATCAAGCCCGAACAATCATAATTTGGCCCGACTGTACCGCCCCAAAGATAATAATTGGATTGGTTCATAGCCTCGCGAGCGAAAGTAATTACTATTGGTAATTTTTCCTTGATTTGGGCCTCAGAAAGCACCAGAGGATGATACACTGTTTCTGCCACATCGAGCAACTCAACATCTCGAATATCCAGCCATCCCGGATAATCATCTTCGCACAGCCGCACCATCACAGCCGTTGTATCCAAGTTTACATCGCTCTGTCTTAGGGGGAGTTCGACGACGCGCAAATGCCGCCCCAGGGCTGCTTGAGTTGCCAATCGATCGCACTTTGGGGAATCGTAAATATTTATGTGCGATCGCGCCCGGTACTCCTGAACATCAGATAATTGATAATTGGCCATTGCTAATTGCTCATTGTTTGCTGTTAATTGTTCGCATTTATTGTTCGCATTTAACGATAGATTGCCATTAGCTGCTAGCCGTTAACCGTTAACCGTCAGCCATTAACCATGACATTTTTTCACAAAGACGAACAATTAGAAAACCTCGGCAGTAGCATTATAAGCTCCGCATTGTCAGAATTTACAGGATTAAGTGGCGATCGTACAGCCATTACCTGGATAGTCTACGATCCGCCGGTGCGAGTCAATACAGGCGGTGCCCTGAGTCCAGAAGAATTTTGGAAATATCAACCGCGAGGTTTTAGCGCCAGAGCTTCCGAACGAATTTATCCAGCCAGCATCGTCAAATTATTCTACCTCGTTGCCATCTGGGAATGGGCGCAAAAAGGCATGATTCAAACATCGCCAGAATTAGAACGCGCCGTCCGAGATATGATAGTTGATTCCAGCAACGACGCCACCAGTTTAGTAGTAGACGCCCTCACCGGCACAACCAGCGGCCCAGAATTATCACCAGGCCCCTTTGAAAGTTGGAAACAGCAGCGAAACATCGTCAACCGTTACTTTCAATCATTGGATTGGCCGGAATTACAAAATATTAACGCCAATCAAAAAACCTGGTGTGACGGCCCCTACGGTCGCGAGCGAGCATTTGTGGGAGAATTAATGGAAAATAGAAATATGCTGACCACAAATGCAGCGGCGCGTTTGCTGCACAGTATAATCGGCGGCGTAGCTGTTTCTGCCCAAGCATCGCAAGAAATGATGGGTTTAATGAAACGCAGTTTAGACCCAGCAGAATTAGAAGCAGATCCCGAAAATCAAGTTACAGGTTTTTTAGGCGGCGGATTGCCAGAATCAGCAAAATTGTGGTCAAAAGCGGGACTGACAAGTCAAGTGCGTCACGATGCTGCTTATATTGAAATACCAAATTTGCGGCCGTATTTGTTGGTTGTATTTACCGAGGGGAAAGAGAATAGCAAGAATGAAGAAATTTTGCCATTTATATCGCGGCAAGTTGTCGAAGCGATGAAGGCACTTAATTAGACTTAGGGCAAATTGAAAATTATACACGCAGATTCCCGACTTCTGAAAAAAGTTGGGACTCTAACAGCGTCAACTGTCAACCCTAACTTTTTAATTGAACTTGCTCCATCATTCGTTGATCTTGTTGGCTGTGAAAACGATGAGTTGAGGAAAGTAATTCTTCTTTGGTAACTGGCGTTCTTCTTAGGGTATCTAAAGGAACTAGAAACTCACATTTTTGAATTTTGATTTCCAGTGCATCAATTACAAATCTTACATCCAAAAAACTGGCATCTTCGTAGTCATTATCTTCATAACGTTTAATTTGTTCTTCTTTCAGTCCAGCTAAATCTGCCAATTCTTTTTGGATTAGCTTAGCCATTTGTAACAAGTTAAGCCTGTATGGCAGTTGTCAAAGGGATTTCAGAAGAGGCATCAAATAAAAATTGATTCAGGCCTCGCTGTCGATCGGGGAAAGGTGCAACAATTAACTTAACATTGGGCTTTCGTTGAGATTTAACAATACCTAAATCTTGGTTTTCGGGCGCGGCGAAATACTCGATCAAGTCAGTGGCCTTACCTTTTTGATGAGCTACATAAAAATGGTAAAGACCCCGGTAAATCATTTCTAATGAAATCGAATCTATTGGTAAAGAGAGTTGGTCAGCAACGGCATCACCTAAATCAACCAAGAGTGCATAAAATATCCAAGTCCCCCAAATTTGAAGCTGGATGCCGTTGAGAGAACCTGTCCACAAATAACTTAATCCCAAAAGCCTTTTTACGGTATTAAAAGCATCTTCAATCCTCCAGCGCCTGCGATATAAATCTGCGACTACGTAGGGAGGTAATACATGAGGATCTAGTACGCTTGTCAAATAAGAATGCCAAATTTTACCGGAACGAACTTCAATCAAACGTAAGGTAATAAATGGAGTTTTTGAAGTTCCTGAGCCTAGCCGTATCCGACTATCTCGGAGTTCATAACTCTTGGTAAATACTTGCTGTATTTTAATTGCTGCTCCTTTTTTTAACAATACTCCGGACAGTTTTTAAAGAGGGATACGATCGCTTTTGCAGCAGAGAAGTGAAAAAAGTGAGTGCAATCTGAACCCAAAATCAACAGAAAAAAAGGCACTCTTTTCGGTTAAGCTATAAAAACACACAAGCTCAACAGATTGCCTTAGGAAAATCATGGAATCCATCTTACAACAAATGCCAGGGATTAGTCAACCCCAAAAGAAGTTTTTAATCACTTTATTCTCAACTATCTTGCTGGCTTATGGCAAGGTCAACTTCACAAATCTCAGTCGTTATAGTTGTTTGAGCGAAAAAACCTACCGTCGTCACTTTCTCAAAAGCTTTAATTTTCCACAATTTAATCAATATTTCCACGGAACTTGCTTTAAATCCTGAACACACAGTCATTGCTGTTATTGATTGTTCTTTTTTAAGAAAAAGTGGCAAAAAAACTGACGGCAAGGCTTATTTTTATAATGGTGTAGCTGGTAAATCGGAACAGGGATTGGAAATTTCTGTGATTTCTATTGTCGAAATTGAGACTCGTTTATCTTATAGCTTAAGCGTGCAACAAACTCCATCACGTCCTCAAATAAAGCCAGGGAAAAAACTGCCACAAAAACCGAAGAATAGCTGGTCAAAAAAATCTCGCAAAAAACAGGAGTCTCAAAGCTCAACGCCTGACATCACAAGAGTTGATGATTATGCAAAACATCTCAAGAATACTCGTTGTTCCTTCCCAACTTCTGTACGTCCAAATGGTCGCTGATGGCTATTATTATCGCTCTAAATTCTGGGATGCTGTGGGGGAGTTGAATTTAGACTTTATTGGCAAGCTAAGAGTTGATGCTAACCTACGCTATCTCTATACAGGTGAACAAAATAAACTGGGAGCACCTCGCAAATATGATGGTAAGGTTGACTGCCAATATCTGAGTCGTCTTAAGTTTGTTAAACAAATAAAACCGGGAGTTTCATTATATACATTAGTAGTGTGGAGTTGTTGTTTAAATTGCAAAATTAGCTTGGCTTGTATTTCTGAGGTTCAAGCCAATGGGAAAATCAAAAATACTTTATTATTTAGCACTGATATTCATCTACCACCTGAGCAAATTGTTGAATATTATCAGGCTCGTTTTCAAATCGAATTTATTTTTCGTGATGCTAAACAATTTACGGGATTGTCAGATTGTCAAGCTCGTCATTTACCACGGCTTGATTTTCATTTTAATGCCAGTCTGATTGCCTTAAATCTAGCCAAATATGAACTCTCTAGTTGTCATTCATCTGCCAAATCTTTTGTGTTTTCAATCTGTTCTTATAAACGTCTGAAATTCAATAAGCATCTACTTTCTACCTTTATTGATAAGTTAGATTTAGACCCGGATTTGATTTTAAATCACCCTAACCTTCCTTCAGTCTTGTCTTATGGTACTCTGGCTGCTTAAAAACTGTCCGAACTATTGTTTTAAACGAGTAATTAAGTGGATATCTCGTTCAATTAATTTGAGCCAAAAGCTAAAATGATAAAATCCTCTATCCAGTAAGAGTAAGGTTTGAGTTGGCACTAATTGCAGAATATTTTCTTCAAGCTTAACATCAGAAGCTCGCTTAGTTTTCCAGAAACCAAATATCGATAGGGAGCCTGGTCATTAAATCTATAACTGTTGCCATTTTTCCTGCCAACTGCCCTTTTGGTATATCTTCCAAGCTTTTGAGCTTGCAAAACAATGCTTCGAGCGTTGAACTATCTATTATCCAAATGCTCGAAAATTTAGTCAAGGCAAATTGAATGCTTTCTGGTAGGGGTCGTTGGTTTCTCTTGGACCAAGCAGTTCTTAAACTTGGTAATAAATTTTTAAAAACTCCTTCAAATAAAGTGGCAGGAAAACTTAAAAACCTTTGAGACATTGCTTGTTGACTAACTGTCGTAGGTCGGCACCACAAAAAACCTTCTCTTGCCAGCATTCTTGTGAGTTCTGTCACTCCAGCTACGTCTCGCCACAGCAAGGTTAATACTGCTGCTACCATCAACGGTAAGTTGACAATTCTCCCTCGTAAACCAGGGTAAGAGCATCTCAATTAGGCTTGACACAAGGACTCAGAAGAATCTAATGTAGGGTCAAGAAAACAAGAAAAGAGAACTTGAATCATATAATCGTTATCCATAGCAGTGCGTTTCATTTTTTGTCGGAGACTGCGTTTGTAAGTCAGTTCTCGATTAAGGGCATTGAGAGCAATGCGTCGTAAAAGAGCAAAATTCCGAGGACTGTGGAAAGAGCGAATGCGGCAAGCATCCTCAGCAAATGTACAGTCAAGAGTCCAATGAGCCTGGTTTTCAATACCCCAATGTTGTTGAATAGCCCGACCAATAAGTTGAGCATCACTGTGTAAAGAAGACCAATAAAACTGAACCTCACGGGTAGTTTTGTTCCAGAGATGACGGACTCGTACAACCAGGGTAAACGCATCTAAATTAAGTCCTGCAAATCTATAGAAGCTGACGAAAAAACAGGTTGCTCGTTCAAAATGG
>NZ_JAUBTT010000229.1:0-2603 GCF_036705125.1 Microcoleus sp. B7-D4 | reverse complement strand
GATGCCCGATGCCCGATGCCCGATGCCCGATGCCCGATGCCCGATGCCCGATGCCCGATGCCCGATGCCCGATGCCCTATTCCCTCTGGCTGACTCCGCAAATTGCGGCTAACAGCAACCAGCTTGTAGTATTGAGTCGAAAATCAAACAGCGTCACATCTACAGTGTTAAAAAGCGTACAGGCGACGAAGGCTAATAAATAACTGAAAAAAATTAGGCGATCGGCCGCTCTTACATCTTGACAAACAACCTGATTTTTGCTATTAATTATAGATTTTGGATTGAACAATAAAGCATTTTCCGCTACTTCCTGTGTTGCTATTTGCTCGTGTTTGATATCTGCAGAAAAAAGCGGCCAATTCGCCAGCAGCAAAACACCCCTAGCCAAAACCCAACCAACTAAACCCAACAACAAAAGCGTTGCGGGTATCCCCGTTTCCGCAGTCAACATCAGTATCAAACTGTGAGGATGACCAAGCCATTCTTGCATCTGAGCTTGATAGAGAGGCGTAAAATTTCGCAATCCCCAACCAGTCCAAGGACGCTGCTGAGTCATCGACCAAGCAAATTCCCACTGAGTAGTTCTCAAAGTAGCTGTCGGCCGATTTGGGAACATTTCGTCGGTGAGTCTAGCCCAGAAAAAAGCCGGAACAATTCTTCGTAAAGATTGCCGCAGTGGTTCCGGGCCAAAGGCAGACAAAAAAACTGTGCTAGCTACACTAAAAACCGCAGCTAATAATTTTTTATAACCCGCATAAAATGCAAAAGCCAAAACTGCCAAAACTGCCAGACCCCAAGCATTGCGAGAATTAGTAAAAATCAAAGCAACAGCATTTCCGATCACTGCCAAACTTAAAAATAGGAATTGGGAATTGGGAATTGGGAATTGGGAATTGGTAAGTGGTGACGACTGACAACTGCCAACTGACAACTGACAACTGCCTTCTTCCATCCACAGTCCCAGTGCTAAAGTAAAAGCAATTGTCAGATAGCAAGCTAAAATATTAGCGTACATAAATACAGAAGCCATGCGGCCGGGGGGATTGCCTTTGGGTTCGAGTACCCAGCCAAAAACAGGCTGCAATTGATCGATGCCACTCCAACCTAAAAATTGCTGTCCCAGGCCTAAAATTATCACTGGGATTGAACTAATTACAATCACCCAAGACAATTGCCGCAATTGAGGCAGAGTTTGAATTAAACTGCTAAAAGCGGCAAACAATATAAAGAACGGCAAGAAATTGTACAACCCTATAAAAGCCTCGATGCGGTTGTGGGCAAAAACCGCTGTGATGACTAGCAGCGCGCTTAGAATTGCGAATCCTCGATTCAACGGGCGGCGACTAATTTGACGGAACTTTTGCTTCCAAGTGCCGGCCAATCCCAGGAATAAACCTAAAGCTCCCAAAATGGGAATTAAGGGAAAAATTAGCATCCCCACTTGGGCGAAATTCCAAGGAATTTGCAGGCGGGGATCGGGATGTTTTTGGAGGCGAGACTTGAGATTTTCGGCTGTCTGTTTGGCAGCTAATTTCAACCGATTTTTGATATTCACCCACACTCCCAATCTCAAATCTAAAATCTACAATTTACCATCGTTAAGCTAGTTCCCAAACGCATTCCGATCGCGTCAGGCGTATTTGAGCTAGGGCAAAAATGGTCGGGATAATGCGGCCGTAGTTCGTGGAAATTGATCGCCAACCCAAATCCGCTAAAAACCAAGTCCACATCACCGGGCCGACTAACGAAAATACGCTCCGCGTTGCACCGTAACGAGCCGCACTCACCGCCATACCGCGCCGCGCCGTCTGAATGGCGACATAATTTTGAAACTGGGTTGCTGCAGTTGCAGTGCCTGCAAGCACTCCTTGTTTTGCCATTTGATAGGTGGCAAAATGCAGCGCAAATTGATTGGCCATTAGTTTAAGCAGCATTGGTTTTAAGATGGAACTAACAGCTAAAGCGCTGCCGCCTTTGAACAGTAAACCCAGCGGGTCTTTTTCAGCAGAAATTGGCAGGGGTTCTGAGAGTTTAGAATCAACGATCGCTCGCTGTACGCGCAGTGTCAGCGCTTGCTGTTCATCTGCAGGTAAACGCTTCCACGCGCGGCCCATTAAGTGCAGAAATACTTCTGCCTCTAAGTCGGTGGTTGACAACTGTCTGGGATAAGGGATTTTGAGATAGCGACAAACTTGAATTAGTGCTTGTCTGTAAGTTACTTGTTGGGTTCGCCCTCTGAGTACCGTCAACCCGTCGGCTGCAAGATAGCGAAACCGCTGTTCTACGGCGTCGAGCCATGCTTCGCGATCGCGACTTTGTACATCTATCGGTGCGGGGGTTTGCACGTAATCTAAAGGGTTAAACTTGCGGCTGAACAGAAGTTCTGTTAGTTGCTGCAATTCTTCTTCTGTTGTCAATTCGAGTGCTGCTCTGAGTTCGTCCAAAATTTTGCCCTCCCCTATGCGATTTTAGATTTTAGATTTTAGATTTTAGATGACGGCTGGTTGACAACCATTAGGATTTAGGATGGGAGCATCTCATATTTGTAAAAATACTTCTTCTGGCTCCTTCCTTCTTCTGGCTCCTTCCTTCTTCTTCTTTCC
>NZ_JAUBTT010000228.1:0-2616 GCF_036705125.1 Microcoleus sp. B7-D4 | reverse complement strand
AAAGCTCACTGGTAGCAATAGCAATGTTCAGCGATATATTTATACCAAAATATAAAAAACTTCTCAAATAAAGAGGAGCGTTTGTATGGTAGAGCCACAACACGCTCAGTATTGAACAAAAATTCAATTAGGCAAACGATCGCCCTCGCAGTTTTAGCAGACTTAGCAAACTCAACAAATACTTTTCGATGCAGTATTCGGGGTAAATGAGCAGTCGAACAGAAACTTACGCTAAGGAATTGATTAGTCGTTTTGAATACTGCGATCGCCTCTTATAAACCTGTACCAATTGATCTGTCTGAAATTTAAAAGCCTCAAATCCTTACTGTGCCGTACAAAAAAGCTGTACCAAAAAATCTATGCTTTAATTGGTACAGTTTAATTTTCAACTCTTTAAGTTTTTGATAGACAAAAATAGTAGTTCCCAGAATGTTTATCCAGTAATACTTTCAGCCTTAGCGTAAGTTTCTGTACGACTGCTCATTTACCCCCGGGAGTCACTGCGCTGCTGGGCTTGAGTAAATTGTCTGGCGATCGCAAATACTATCACGGCTGCACCCACGATGACCCGAGCCAATACCCCTTTTCTAAACGTTTTGAATAGCATGAGATTCTGACGCAGTAATTGTTCTGAGTAATGGCGGCTTTGACGCGAGCTACAGGGTTACTCGAATCCCGGTAAGCTCAATTGTTTCGGTTCTGTGGCTTCAGGTTTTGCCTTGCAGCTTTTCTTTTCAGTTTTACCTTTTGCCTTTTTCTTTGTATCCAACTTCTCCCATTCGGCGCGAATGCGTTCTAAGAGGACGGAGGCGGGTTCATCGTTGGGGTTTTGGGGAACCAATTCGCCTCGGAAGGCTTTGGTAAGGATGGATTGATTGAGTTTGTCTAGGTAGGCTTTAGCTTCTTGGTATTGTTGCTCAATTTGCTCGGCAGTTTTGAAAAATAGTTCAACACGGCGGACGATTTCTTGTTGTTCAGCTAGCGGTGCAACGGGATATGGAGCAGACATCAATGCAGCCTGAGTTAACTTTCTTCTCCCTGTAGAACCAGATGTCAAAGGGATGAAGGGATAGAACATTAATGAGTAATTAACATAGTCAATTTCAACGCCATCTGTTGCTCGAAGCACATGAGCATGGTTATTCACCCATGATTTTCCAGAAATCTTATAGCAGAATGGTTTTGTTCGACCAATAAAAGTTTCATCTTCAACTACAACCACAAGAGCTTCATCAAATATATAATCATCAATCCAACCCACTTGACCATTAGCACCATAATAAGGAATATCACCTATCCGTTTTTCACGTTCATCCTTATTAATAGGAACACGCATTTTATCAAGACATTCAGCCACATCACCAATAGTTACCCAACTCCACTGGGTAGGTATTACTGATTTTTCAAAAACGCTTGGGTTGTTTACAGGTAAAAATTCTTTATATTTCTCCTTCCACTTATCATCTTTGGGCGTTTTCCCCTGAGCTTTCATCTTCTCCAGTTCAGCTTCTTCCCAACGGCGACGGCGTTCAGCACGAATGCGCTCTAACAGAACTGATGCAGGTTCAACATCAGGGTTTTTCTCTCGCCAATCAGCGGTGAGGTCGCCACGGAAAGCGGCGGCGAGGACTGATTGACGGAACTGGTCTAAGAGGACGGGAATCGCCTCAAGTTCCTCCTTCACCCGCTGGCTCCGAGCCTTCAACGCCTCAATTTTGGCAACTATGCGGCGTTGTTCGTTGAGGGGAGGTAGTGGTAAATTAAACTTCTCTATTTGAGAAGTGAACATGTGTTGTATTAAACTGCCTGTGTTCAGGCTATCAACAAACTTTCTAAATAAGCGCGATTTAAACAGCCATAAAAGATACCTGGGAGGTATCTGGATTGGAGTCAGACGAGCAATCCGTTGATTTAGAAGACAATACTCGGATTTTTCTGTAAGGCATATACGTCCTAGAAACTCATCTTGAAGCGATTGAGCCGTCAAGTTTATGATTAACTCTTCAGAGCCAACAATATAGGATGGAAACTCCTTTGCATATTGCTCTGGTAAATACCGTGTATTTTCCTCCGTCCAAAGAACGTTACCGCTCTTGTGAAGATTACCGGGACGGAGTAATTTAACACCACTTGACTGATATTCCTTACTGGGAAAAGCACGTCCATTCTGACAAAACCCTATTTGTTCCCAGCTTACCCATACCCAGCCTGTAGGAAGTTCTGGCAAATTATCTCTATCCTCAGTCACGCTATTTCTTCACCTTCTAATAATTCCGACAGCGCTTCCATCTCCTCCATCGCTGTCTGCAACCTTAGCATAATCTCAGCCGCGATCGCATCCGGTTCCAGCAACCCATCCTCCGACTGCAAACTCTCATCCCTTAACCAGGAAATATCGAGATTACTCCCCCGCTTGGCAATTTCCTCACGGGTAAAACAGCGCCATCGCCCCGTTTCTCCTTGGTCAACACGCCTACTCTTCCCATTCGGGTCATCCCCATACGCCAATTCAAACTCATTAAAATGCGATCGCATCAAAGGTATCCGCTTCCCGAAACTGGGCATATTCGTCCGCAGGTCATACACCCACACTTCCTTAGTATTGCCCTTCTCCGT
>NZ_JAUBTT010000113.1:0-24204 GCF_036705125.1 Microcoleus sp. B7-D4 | reverse complement strand
TTAATAATTAAATGGGGTCGCAAAATCAAAAATAAGGGTAATGATTGTATCACAGTTTAAATGTGCAACAGCTTATTGATTCTATCACTTGTTGCCACGATGGGGAGTTGATCAGCTCGTTGATATCGAAATTAACTCCTTTTTCCGCAGCAAAAACACTAAAATTTTGCACCCAATGAAAGATAGTTTCTGTGGTCAAATAAGGTGTGCAGGCCCAAGCAGATTGCAAATTGTTCACCATCTCGGACATATCTCCCCGATCGTAAGCCTCCCAAGCTTTCCACACTAAATAATAGTGTTTCAGCAGGCTATCCACTTGCTGTAGCTGCTTTTTGAGTTTCGGACTAATAGAGAAACTGTCGTTCTCATCGTCACTTACCAATGCCTGTTCAATTATTTCTCCATATTCCCGAAGCATCCGTTCTTCTTTGAATAGTTCTTGGGCTCGCGCTTTGCACGCTTGTCCTGCAAGTCTACGCGATTCGGGATTTTCGGCCCATATTTCCAGCGTTTCTACTAACTCTTTTACTGTTCCTTCTGGGTCGATTGTAGGATCGGGGAGCAACTTTCCTGTATCTCCCAATTCTTCAGGAATCCCGCTGACTGCTGTGGCAATTACAGGCAATCCTTTTGCCATTGCTTCCATAATTGCTAGCGGCATTCCTTCTGCTTGGGAAGATAAAATAAAGATGTCGCTGGCGTCGAGCCAATCAGCAATATCCCAGCGCTGTCCTAAGAATTTAACCTGTTCTTCTACTCCCAATTTGCTCACAGTTGCTCTTAATTCAGGTTCCAGATTGTCGTGAGTAGTAGACCCAGGCCCGGCCCAAACAAAGTAAATTTTGGACCAAATTGGACGATTTTTCAATTGGGCGATCGCCTGCAATTGATACTGATATCCTTTAAGTGGAGTCAATCTCGCCGCTGTAAAACAAACGACAGCATTTTCAGGGATTCCTTGTTCTTGACGCAGGCGTTGGCGTGTTGAAAGATTCGGCGGTTCAAAATAACTGTTAGGTCTCCCATAATAAATAAGTTTGCCTCGTTTTAGAGGCACTTTAAAAATTCTTTTGAACAAGTTTAAATTTTCCTGGGACACTGCTACTACTGCTTTGGCTAAACCGTACTGATAGGAGACAGCCTCCAAATAGGGAATTTGATCGCCCCGATCGAAAGTTTCATAATTGCGATCGATATAACCGAGAGTAACTATGTACGGTATATTCTGCTTAATAGCAACTTGTTTGGCCGCAAAATTGGCTATCGGCGAGCCGTCGCTAAATATAATTAAATCCGGTTGAGCCTGCGCGTAAATTTTTTCAGCATCGCCTAAATTGTAAGTACCTCGCAAAAACTCTTTTATTGTGTCAAAATCCAGCCAAATATGTTCTATACCTAACTGTTTTTGTTCGGCAATTAAAGGGTGAGAAGCTTGAGTTTGAACGCTAATAAATTGGTAGCCTTCGGCTACTAATTTACACATCAGCGAGTGGTTGAACTGAGCTAAACCTCCCACTCCGTGGTCTTCCGCGTACAGTAGTAGGCGGGCTTTTTGCGGTTGGGAAATCGAAATATGTGCAGGTTGAAACTGAGGAGTATTGTTAGCAGCAACCACTACGATATCTTGCCATTCTTTTAAATTGGTTAAGGCATAAGTATCAAAGTCGAACCCGTATTCTTGCGAAACACCCCTAAAAGTTTCTAACCATCTAAATACTGTTTCCGTACCTGTAAAAGGAGTGTAATGAAGAGATTTCTCCAAACACTCGACCATCTCTGCCAAATATCCATCACGGTACATCCGCCACGCTAGCCATACTAAAGACCTGTAACGTTCCTCGCGTTTCAAGTCGCGGATGTACTGAGGTAAGTCTAGCCGCGCGAAAAATTGCTCCATCACAATTTCCATATTTTTCATTAGTTTGGAGCCGCTGGACATGAGATTACTGTCGTGCTGGCGATAGCAGGTTAATATCTCTTTTAACCAAACTGACTTGCAGCCTTTTAAAGCTAAACGTAGAACAAAATCTAAATCTTCGGTTGGCGGCAAGCGATGATCGAAACCCCCCAAGCGTTCCCACCACTCTCGCCGCAGCATCATGGCGCTGGGACGCGCTGATTTGTACAAAACAAAAGTTTCTAAATCTAATTTTGGTGATTCTTCCCAAGGCTTTACTCCATAGATGCCTTCGTCGTTTTTGCCAACGATCAGCCAACCTGTTTGCACCAAATCTAATGTGGGGTCAGCGTCAAAGCAAGCTACTTGTTTTTCTAGTTTTTCTGCTAAGAAGAAGTCGTCAGCATCTAAAAAAGCTAAAAATTCCCCTTTGGCTAATTTGCAAGCATTATTTCGAGCAATTGCTGATCCTTGGTTATCTTGATAGATGTATTGAATTAAATCGAGGTAAGGTGCTAAAACTTGGCTGGTATTGTCTGTTGAACCGTCATCTACGACGATAATTTCCCAGTTTTCATAACTCTGACTGAGAACGCTCTCTACGGCTTTGAGAATGTAGCGCTCGCAGTTATAAGTCGGGATAATGACACTGACGCGTACTTTTTTGGGAGTGATGATACTAGCTATTAACTGTTTCCATTCTGGTAATTTTCCCATAGCAATAGCCTCGATTTGGCAGCCGTAGGTCTTAGCAATTCCGGTGATGCGCTTTACCCAATCTGCTATAGTTGCTGTCAGGGAGTACGGGGTATAATCCAAAGATTTTTGCAAATAGTCAGTCATTTCTGCCGGATAGCCACTGTAGTAGAGTTGCCACGCCATCCATGTCAGAGCCTCATAAAAAGCAAGCTTTTCTAATTGGCGGATGTCCTCTGGTAAGTCGGCTCTACTGAAGAAATTTTGCTTTAATTTAATACAAAGGTTTGCCTGTTTTATCGCTCTCTGGATGGACACATTTTGCCCGTGCTGGCGGTAGCATACTGTCACTTGAGGCAACCAAACAGCTTCGCACCCAGATAGTGATAAACGCACAATTAAGTCGGCATCATCTACTGAATCATACTGAGAATCAAAGCCACCGACTCGTTCCAGCCACGCCCGCGAAAACATCATGGCGCTGGGAAGTAGGGGCATATAAACAATCCAGGTTTTTAAGTCGAGCTGAGGAAAGTATTCCCAGGGTTTTATATCGCAAATACTTTCGCCTTGCTCTTTAACAATTCGCCAGCCACTATTAACAATGCCTAGTGATGGCTGAGCGTCAAATAACGCAACTTGTCCAGCTAACTTATCGGACAAGAAAAAGTCATCTTGATCTAAAAAAGCAATTAATTCACCTCGGGATTCCTGAATTCCTCGGTTGCGGGCGGCAGCTACTCCTTGGTTTTCCTGATAAACATAGCGAATTTTTTCAACATAAGGCTGCAATGCTTGGCGGGTGTCGTCGGTTGAGCCGTCGTCTACGACGATAATTTCCCAGTTTTTATAGGTTTGGCTGATGACGCTTTCTACCGCTTGCGCGATGTAGCGAGCTCCATTATATGCTGGAATAATTACACTTACTCGCGGTGTCGGATTTGCTATTGACATGAGTTTGCTCGGTGATAACGAATGGTTTGGGAACACAACACAGATTTAGACGCCGATACACAGATTTTTGATCGTTGTTGGGCCTGTAAAATACAATTTTACTGATATTTGTGGCTATACTGCTGACAGCAACCTAAATTTAAAATGTTCCTCGGGTGTTTTAGGGGAGAAAAAATACAGATTCAATGCCCTGTAACCCCTGTACCAATTGTTGCCATTCTGCTGAGTTAGTCAGAGAATATGTATCTAAATGATGCCCTTTTGCAGATGAAAAATTGCCAAAACATTCTATCCAGTTTAACATCGTTTCTGTACTCAAAAAAGGCGTACACTGCAAAGATTCTTGAAGGCTATTTTGCATCCCGATTAGATCTTCTTGACAGTAAGCGTGCCACGCTTTCCACACTAAAAAGTTGTAGCGCACCCGGCTTTCTACCTTAGCCATCCACCCCTGCACCTGTGGTTGAGTAACAAATTGATTTCTTTCGCAATCGGAAAGTAAAGCTTTTTCGATCGCCTCAATCGACTCTGCCAACATCCGTTCCTCTTTAAACAGTTTCTCGGCCCGCTGCTTGCAAGCTTGACCGATTTGATGCCGCAATTGTGGATTCATCGCCCAAGCTTCTACAGTTTCCGCCAATTCCCTCGCTGTTCCCTCCGGATCGGTATTCGGATCGGGCAACAACTTCCCAGTATCGCCGAGTCCTTCTGGAATCCCGCCCGCTGCCGAAGCAACTACGGGCAATCCTTTAGCCATCGCTTCCATGACTGCAAAAGAAGGTGCTGCATCGCCGAGAGATGTCAAAATGAATATGTCGCTAGCATCCAGCCAATCTAGGATATCCCAGCGCTGTCCGATCAACTTCACGCGATCGCTCACTCCTAACTCTCTAACAGCTTCCCTCAATTCTCTTTCTACATCGCAATAGCTTCCCTCACCATTCCCGGCCCATACAAAATACAGTTTAGACCACACGGGAGATTGTTTCAACTGCTTGATTGCTTCGATCTGATACCGATGCCCCTTAACGGGTGCCAATCGAGCAGATGTGAAACAGACAATCGCATCTTCAGGAATTTCTAACTCTTGCCGCAGGCGTTGGCGAGCCGAAGGATTAGGAGGTGCAAAATATTCAGGAGAGCGCCCCAAGTAAATCACTTGCCCCTTATCTTTGGGTAAATCAAAGTCATCGCGCAATAAATTCAAATGTTCATAAGCGCCAACAATCACCGCTCTAGCTTGCAGGCACTGATACAGCACTCCCTCTCGATAAGGCACTACATCCCCGTAGGCAAAATTTGCGTGATCTGGCATGACTAACCCGATTACCATCATGTATGGTATTCCCATCTGAATAACTACCTGTTTAACTGCAAAATTGGAATAGGGCCAGCCATCGCTAAAAATAATCAGATCAGGTTTATTAGTAGAAAAAATCTCTTGTGCATCCTCAGTATTTCTTAACACCCGCGCTAAATCTCTATGGCTGCTAAAATCCAGCCACAAGTGCTCTATACCTAACTCTCGTTCTCGCTCAAGCAAGGGGCTAGAATGTTTGGTTTGCACGCAAGTGACTTGATAGCCCAACAAGGCTAACTGACAGAGAATGGCATGGTTGTACTGCGCTAATCCTCCCACGCCCGGATCGTCGGCGTTGTAGAGTAGAATGTGCGTTTCCCTACGGAATAGCTTCGCTTCACGCGGTTTTGAAGGTGTGGGAATAGAACTCTGTTGAGATTGGGGCGGATTAGTCATCACCATCAGAATTATCTCTTGCCATTCCACTAACTTACTCAGCGAATAAGCATCAAAATTTTCACCGTATTCTTCAGAAGCTATCTTAAAAGTTTCCAGCCAACTCACCACTGTTTTTGTGGGCGAAAAAGGCGTATATTGCAATGATTTTTCCAAACACTGGGCCATCTCTGCTAGATGACCGTCGCGGTACATACGCCAGGCCAGCCACTTGAAGCATAGATAGCGTTCCTGGTTTTTTAACTGGCGGATTGACTCAGGCAAATCAGGTCGATTAAAGAATTCTTTCATCAAAATTTCTGTATTCTTCATTAGCGGCAAACCGCTTGACATGATATTAGACTTATGCTGGCGATAACAGGTAAGAATCTCTTCTAACCAAACTGCTTTGTACCCCTTTAAAGTCAAACGCAAGGCAAAATCTAAATCTTCTGCTAGCGGAAAGTGATCGTCGAAACCGCCCAAATCTTCCCAGCACTTTCGGCGCAGCATCATCGCACTAGGACGCACACATTTAAATATAATAAAGCTTTCTAAATCTAATTTAGACGCTTGCTGCCAAGGCTTAATTTCAAAAATATCTTTCCCTGTTTCATCGACCATCAGCCAACCTGTTTGCACCATATCTAAGGTGGGGTCAGCGTCAAAGCAAGCTAGTTGTTTCTCTAGCTTGGATGGTAGGAAATAGTCATCGGCATCTAGAAAGGCTAAAAACTCCCCTTGCGCTAGTTGGCAAGCAATATTTCTGGCGGCTGCTACTCCTTGATTTTCCTGGTATATGTAGCGAATTCTGTCAAAATAAGGCTGCAATACTTCCTGCGTGCGATCGCTAGAACCGTCATCTACAACTATAATCTCCAAATTAGTAAAAGTTTGGGACAGCGCGCTCTCCACCGCTTGTACGATGTAGCGAGATCCATTATATACAGGTATAATTACGCTTACTAGCGGTGTTCGAGTAGGTGTTGACATTATTTAGCTCGCTGTTAACCTATGATTATCTAGTTTATATTAATGTCGCGGACATTCAGCATTATTCTGTGTTCGGTAGCTCTACTTACAAAAACTTGAACATTGGGAAATTGTAGCATATAATTTTACATGGAATGATTACTCAAAAGGAAAATAAAAAATGAATTCAGAAACAGTGCAAGTGAATTTCCAGCAGCAGGCAGAAATTTATTTGGCTACAGGGAACTTCGATCGGGCGATCGCACTTTGCCAACAAGTTTTGGCATCTGAACCCAATTCAGCAGAGACTTGCAAGACCTTGGGAAAGGCGCTGCAAGCTCAGGGTAAACTAGAAGACGCAAGGTATTGGTATAAAGTTGCGATCGCTCTGCAACCAGATTTGGCCGAAGCTTTTGCTAACCTCGGCACTCTCTGCGCTACTTTGGAACAGTGGCAAGAGGCGATCGCCTGTTACCAAAAAGCCATCTCCCTGCAACCAAACTTTGCAGGATTTTACCGTAACTTGAGCCGGATATTTACCCAAGTCGGTAAAGCTGAAGAAGCAGCAGACTGTTGGTATCAAGCACTCATGGTGGAACCGATAGAGATAGCGGAAGAATATCTCGATTTAGGTAATACTTTATTGGCGCAAAACAAGCCAGAAAAAGCGCTGACTTGTTACCACCGCACGATTTATTTAAACCCGAGTTTTTGCGAAGCTTACTGCCAATTAGCAGAAGCGGCTAGCGAGCTAAAGCAGTGGGACGAAGCTATTGTTCACTACCGCAAAGCTATTCAACTCCAGCCGGATATTTCGGATTTTCATTACAAATTAGGCAATGTTTTGCAAGCTAAGGAACTCTGGCGCGAAGCGGAGGCTGCCTACCGAAAAAGTATTGATTTAAATCCCAATTCTTTTTTGTCCTACTACAACTTAGGCAGCGTGCTGCTCAAGTTAGAAAAATGGCAAGAAGCTGCGATCGCCTACCGCACGGCTGTTGAAATTAACCCGGATTATTCTTGGTCTTACTACAGCATCGGTGCAGCTTGCGATCGATTAGAAGAATGGTCTGAATCCGCCGCAGCTTACCAGCGCGCTACTGAAGTAGACCCGAATTTTTTCTCAGCTTTTCACCAGTTAGGGGATGCTCTTGTTAAACTAGAAAAGTGGTCAGAAGCTGAGGCTGCATACGAACGGGCGATCGCACTAAATGCGGATTTATTTTGGTCTCATTATAACTTAGCTTTGACTTTAGTTAAACTTCAAAAGTTTGAAGCCGCAACACTCGCTTATCGGCGGGCGATCGCACTCAATCCAGAATTCTCTTGGACTTACCACAATTTAGGAGCAGCGCTGTTAAAAACCCAACAGTGGAAAGCCGCAGCTACCGCTTACCAACGTGCTATTGAACTTAATCCCACTATTTCGTGGTCTTATTACAATTTAGGCGATGCTTTGAGTGGAAGTCACGCATGGAACGATGCTGTTTCCGCCTACCTTTGTGCGATTCAAATCGAGCCGTCTCTACCGGGAATTTACCTAAAGTTAGGTGAGGCTCTAATTAAAAGAACTCCGGTAGATTCAGATGTAGCAACTAGCTACTATCACCACCAAATGCAGCCGCAGCACGCTCCTGAATTTTACTGCGAAATAGCCCAAAAGTTTGCTGATAGCGATCGGCTTAACGAAGCCATAATGTTGTACTTGATGGCATTAGAAATTAGACCCAAAGATCCAGAAATATCCAAAAAATTAGAGGATATTTTAGAAAAACAGCGTCAAACAGGGGAATCTAGTATATTATTAGAGTTAGAGGCTAAGGATATTCGCGATCGCTATATCGCCCGAGTCGCCAAAGGCAAGACTTTTGCAGAAGTCGGCGGCTTGTGGGGAACTGTCAGCGAAAAAGTATCTGTAGCTAGCAAATACGGTGCTGTTTCTCTGACAATGATTGATGCCATGCCGGCCTCCCTCCAGTGGTGGCAAGATTTTCACGATCGCATGACAAGTTTAAATATTGCTAATTATCACTGTATCAATCAAGATATCACTCAGATTCAGCTTGCCGACATTGGCGAGCCTTACGATGTAACTCACTGTGCAGGAGTTTTGTACCATCACCCCCATCCGTTGCAGATTTTAGTTGCCTTGCGTCAGATAACTCGCGAGCATTTAGTTTTCACTTCAGTTATTACCCAAGAAGTAATAGAAAATGAGTTGGGACGCTATGAAATTCCCGCTTCTGGAGTAATGTTTATTCCAGCTTTGGACGACGCTGAACGAGCTCTTTTAACAGCTTACTGGCGACCATACATCAACAACAACCAACTTATAGGGATAACTGAGAAAGCAGTTTTTGACATGAACGATTTTGCGCCGTGCTGGTGGCTACCTACAGCTACTGCTTTAGAAGCTATGTGCGAAGTCGCGGGATTTAAGGTTTTAGATAAAGGATTGACTTGGAACAATAATGCTCTGACTCTGCTGCTGGGGGTTTGAGGATTGGTAAACGAACAATAACAGGACTTGCTTATGCACAAACGGCTAAACACCCGGTTTATGAGCGGATTCCTCGTTTTCTTTTCCCAATATTCCTACTAGAAACCGGGTGTTTTCCGTAAGTCCTAAATACAATAGCTGCCAACATTTTTTGTGTAGAAAACAGGAACTGGGAAATAATCAATGAACAATCACCAACCAGGGACGCCGCTAGGAAACATTTTAGTAGTAGACGATACACCAGAAAACCTGCGTCTCTTGTCTACAATGTTGACTCAGAGGGGGTACACCCCCCGCTGCGTGATTAACGGAAAAATGGCTTTGAGAGCCTGCAATTCTAATCCACCAGATTTAATTTTGCTCGACATAATGATGCCGGAAATGAACGGCTACGAAGTCTGTCAGCACTTGAAACTAGAAGCAAAAACTCGCGAAATCCCGGTAATTTTTATCAGCGCTAAAGATGAAGTATTTGACAAAGTAAACGCATTTACTGTGGGAGCTGTTGACTATATCAGCAAGCCATTTCAGTTTGAAGAAGTGCTCGCCCGTATCGAAAGTCACCTCAGCCTACGGAATTTACAAAAGCAGCTAAAAGAACAAAATATGCTGCTGCAAGAAGAAATCACTAGCCGCTTAGCAGTCGAAAAAACTCTTCAGGAAAAAAACCAAATTTTGCAACAAGAAATCCGCACGCGTTGCGCCGTTGAAAAAGCTTTGCAAGAGCAAAATTTGGTACTCCAACAAGAGATATCCCACCGCCAGCGCGCCGAATCTGCTCTCTTAAAATCTAACCAAGAATTGGCGCGTTCAAATGCAGAACTAGAACAATTTGCTTATGTGGCTTCTCATGACTTGCAAGCGCCTTTAGCAACCATTGCTAGTTACGCTCAACTTTTAGAAAAACGCTACAAAGACCAACTCGACAGCCAAGGTAGTAAGTTTATCGGCAATATCGTTCAGGGCTGCACCCGAATGCAAACTTTAATTGACGATTTACTCGAATATTCGCGCGTTGGCAGGAGTCGGAAACCTTTTGAACTGACAGATTGCAATCACGCAGTCGAGCAAGCACTCGCGAACCTGCAAGGGGCGATCCGCGAGAATAAAGCCGTTGTCACCTACAGCGAATTACCAACGGTAATGGGGGATATTTCTCAACTCGTACAGCTATTTCAAAATTTAGTCAGCAATGCGATTAAATATCGCCACGATGCACCGCCTGTGGTTCATATTACCGCTGGCAAACAGGAGGAAAACTGGTTAATTTCTATCTCAGATAATGGAATTGGGATTGCTCCCCAGCATCAAACACGTATCTTTCAAATTTTCCAGCGCTTGCACACTCAAAGAGAATATTCTGGGACAGGTATTGGTTTAGCAATTTGTCAAAAAATTGTGGAACTTCACGGCGGATGTATCTGGGTGGAATCGGAACCGGAGCAAGGTTCTACGTTTCACTTTACTCTCGCTTAATTGAGGCGTAATTTCGGTAAAATGTATCAGCTATAAGGTAGAAAAAATTAATTACTTTCTCTCTTATAAACCCTAAACGAGATGATATAATCTCGAAGTTAATAATATTTAATATGGGAGAGGAAAGCCTTGAATAATTGGGAAGGATTGTGAGTATTGGGGTGGGGAGAGGGGCTACAGTTGCATTGCTTTTTTTAGTGGTATAAATTACCAGTTATAATAAAAATTATTTTCCGTTGACAGTCTAGTTCGTGCGTGATATAATTTTAATTATTAAACATGATTTTTGTAACGCTTGCTTACTCTCCCCAATCTGAGGATAGATGTATGTGTACGGGCAATTGAATGACTGCCCTAAAAATAAAAGGTAAAATTCAAGTTAGTTTAATATTTTCTGGGTGAAGAATATTATGAAAGCAGTTTTTAACTTAGCTTTGCCTCCTATCTGCTTTAAAGTTCTCTTAGTAGAAGACAACCATCACGAAGCTGAGCTGATTGAAGATTTGCTGTCAGAAATTGGCGGCGCGCAGCGTATAGTGCTGACGAAAGTAGAGCGCCTCAGCGAAGCGCAGCAGCGATTGAATGAAGAAACTTTTGACATAATTTTATTAGACCTTTCACTGCCAGATAGTCTGGGAATCGAGACGGTGGCTCGGGTACAAGAGTACGGGGTAAATGTGCCGATCGTAGTTCTGACCGCCCAAAACGACGAAGAACTTGCCCTGCGGTTGATTTCGGTGGGCGTACAGGATTATTTGGTAAAAAGAAAAATCGACAGCGAACTGTTAATTCGATCGCTCCGTTACGCCATAGAACGCCAGAACAGTCAAGATGCTTTGCGAAAAAGTGAAGAAAAATATCGCTCGGTGGTGGCAAATTCCCTGATCGGCATTGCCATCATCGCTCCAATTATTGACAGCGAAATTCCTCTCAATGGCCACTGGATAGAAGTTAACGATGCCCTGTGCAGTTTGCTGGGCTATGAGCGCTACGAACTCTTGCAAAAGAATTGGCTAGAGTTGACTCATCCAGAGGATTTGGAGGCTAATTGTGAAAATTTTTCTCAGATGTTAGCAGGTAGGCTCGACGGTTACATCTTAGACAAAAGGTGGCTCAGAAAAAACGGCGAAATAGTTCACACGCGAGTTTCCCTGCGCTGCATCCGCCGCCAGGACGGGTCTATCGACCGGATCATCGAAGTAGTGTTGGACGTGAGCGATCGCTACCGATACGAAGCAAAACTGAAAGCGTCAGAAGAATTTTTAAACCACACCATAAATGCTACGCCCGACCCAATTTTTGTCAAAGACGAGCAACACCGCTGGATGATATTAAATGATGCTTTTTGTCAGTTGGTCGGCAAATCGCGCCAAGAACTGATCGGCAAATCCGATTATGACTTTTTTCCCCAATCAGAAGCTGCTGTTTTTTGGACAAAAGATGAAGAAGTATTGACAACGGGGATCTGCTGGGAAACCGAAGAACAATTCACAGACTCGGCCGGGAAAGAACACATAATTTCTACAAAAAAAAGCGTCTTCAAAATAGCAGACGGCAGTAAAGTAATAGTGGGTACAATTAGAGATTTTACCGAATACAGACAGCAACAAAAAGCCCTGGAACAAAGCGAAGCTCGCTTTCAAAAATTGGTAGCTAACCTGCCGGGAACAATTTATCAATTACGAAGGTCAGCCAATGGAAAAATGTCTTTCCCCTACATCTCTTCAGGCAGCCGGCAACTCTACGAATTAGAGGCCGAAGCCATAGAGGAAAATGCGGAACTAATTTCCAATGGAATTCACCCAGACGACCTCTTAGATTTAAAAGCATCGATGGCAATTTCAGCTACTACGCTGGAACCTTGGCAGCAGCAGTGGCGACAGACTTTGCCATCTGGAAAAGTTAAGTGGCTGCAAGGAGCTGCGAGACCAGAAAGGCTCACTAATGAAAGCAAATCTGGCAGCGAAGGCGATATTATCTGGGACGGTTTAGTGATGGATATCACTGAATTAAAGCAGGCACAAACAGAGCGAGATCGTTTTTTTACCATCTCCTTAGACTTGCTTTGTATTGTAGGTTTTGACGGTTATTTTAAACGTTTAAACCCAGCTTGGTCAACAGCTTTAGGCTACAGTATTAGTGAATTGTTTGCCAAGCCAATGATCGAATTTGTTCATCCAGACGATCGAAAAGCCACCGCAGCCGAAGGAGCAAAACTAATAGCGGGTACGTCCAGTATCTCCTTTGAAAACCGCTACATCTGCAAAGACGGTTCTTACAAATACTTCCTGTGGACGGCATCGCCATTTAGCGAAGAAGGTTTAATCTACTCAGTCGGTCACGACATTACCTCTCGTAAACAAGCAGAGTCCCAACTCCAGCGACAAGCAGTAGCAATGGCCGCTGCTTATGACGGAATCGCCATTTTTAATAATAATAAACAATGTATTTATTCCAACGAGGCTTATCTCAAAATGTACGGCTTGGCTAGCCCTAGCGAACTGTATGGTAAGAAATGGGAAATGCTCTACAGCAAAGCAGAAAATCTATTTTTTGAACTACAAATAATGCCGAGGCTCCTGCAAAAAGGGTACTGCAATATAGAAGCTACCGGTCAGCGCCGGGACGGTACTAAGTTCCCGCAAGAATTGTCGCTAACAATGCTTTCGGGTGGCGAAATAATTTCTATAGTCCGCGATATAACTAATAGAAAACAGGTAGAATCAGCCCTGCGAGCGAGCCAGCGCCGCTACCAAACTTTAGCAGAAGCATCGCCAGTTTGCATATTTCACACCGACACTTTGGGAAATTGCCTTTATGTCAATCAACGGTGGAGCGAAATTACGGGATTAAACGCCGAATTAGCAGCAGAAATTGGCTGGATGAATGCCATACATCCCGATGATGTGGATCGGGTGAAAAATGAATGGCATCGAGCAATTATTGAGAAAATTCCTTTTAAATCAGAATACCGCTTTCAGCGTCCAGACGGTCGTGTAATTTGGGTGATAGGTCAGGCAATTGCAGAAATCGGAGACAAGCAGGAAATTAAAGGCTATATCGGCACTATTACTGATATTAGCGATCGCAAACAAGCAGAATTAGATTTGCTGCGAGTTACTCAAGCGGTGGAAAGCACCAGCGATGCGATCGGCATTGCTGACTTGACAGGGCGATCGCTATACCACAATCAAGCCTTTGTTCAACAGTACGGCTACACCGCAGAAGAACTAAACACAGCAGGCGGATTAACAGCAATTTACCCCCAAACTAAAGTGCTGCTAGAAATGTTTAAAACGATCCGTAAAGGCAAATCTTGGCAAGGCGAACTCAAAATCAACACTAAAAACAACAAACTGGTAACAACTTTATTTCGCGCAGACGGCATTAAAGATGAAACTGGTCATTTAATCGGGTTAGTGGGAGTAATTACCGACATCACCGAACGCAAACAAGCGGAGATGGCACTGCAGCAGCAATTAAGGCGAGAACGGCTGGTAGTTGCCATGCTCGATCGCATTCGCTCCTCCCTAAATTTAGAAGAAGTCCTGACAACTGCTGTCGAACAAGTGCGGCAATTTTTGCAAACAGATCGCACAGTTATTTACCGATTCAATCCCGACTGGAGCGGTCTTGTAGTTGTCGAATCTGTAGCAAAAGATATAAGTTTGCTGCAAAACTTTGACAATTTCGATCCGTGTTTTGGAGAAAAATTTGTTGATGTTTACCAGCAAGGCTATATTCGCGCTATAGAAAATATTTACGCGGAAAATATGAGCGAATGTCACATTAAATTTCTAGAACAATTTGGAGTTAAAGCTAACTTAATAGTGCCGATTTTACAAGCCAGAGAAAGCATTTCCCAGGTCCAGCAGACGGCAGAAAATCAGCTCTGGGGACTCCTGATCGCCCACGATTGCAGCGGCCCCCGTTCCTGGGATTCCTCAGAAATAGAATCCCTCCGGCAATTGTGCGTGCAATTGGCGATCGCGATCCAGCAATCGACGCTATTTCAACAAGCACAAACGGAAATTGTCGATCGCAAACTTGCAGAATCTGCCCTCCAACAAGCTGCATTAGCCGCAGAAAGCGCCAACCGCGCCAAAAGCGAATTTCTTGCCAATATGAGCCACGAACTACGCACCCCTTTAAACGGGGTTTTAGGTTACACTCAAATCCTCAAAACCGACAAAGACTTAAGCTCAGATCACCAAGAAAGTCTCAGCAATATTCAACAGTGCGGTCAACACCTGCTGATGTTAATCGACGATGTTTTAGATCTTTCCAAAATTGAAGCTAGAAAAATGGAACTCTACCCGGAAGAGTTAAATTTTATAAATTTTATCAAAAACATTGCCGATCTCTTTCAGATGCGGGCCTCTCAAAAAGAAATTTTATTCAATTACGAACAAGTCTCTCCCCTGCCTAGCTGCGTTCGTGTCGATCCAAAAAGATTGCGCCAAATTCTCATAAATTTACTCAGCAATGCCGTTAAATTTACTAACAGTGGTGGTGTGACTTTCAAAGTCGGCTATGTCGGCACAGGGGCCTGGAGTCGAGGGCAAGGAGAAAATTATGAGTTCTCGACTTTGAGTTCGGAACTGAAAGAAAATTATATGCGCTTCGCCCACAATGCGATCGCAGCCAAACACGCTTTAAAAATCCGCTTTCAAGTCGAGGATACCGGCACGGGCATAGACCAAAGCAAGTTAGAAGAAATATTTTTGCCTTTCCACCAAGTAGGAGGCAATACATTTGTTGAAGGTACAGGTCTCGGACTCTCGATTAGCCAGAAATTAGCGAAACTAATGGGTGCCGAAATTCGCGTCCACAGCACTTTGGGAAAAGGCAGCACTTTTTGGGTAGATTTAGAATTACCAGCAGCTAAACGGTACTTGGAGGTGTCTCCTTTGCAGGAAAAACGCTGGCTTGTCGGTTTTATCGGCAACAAGCGGAAAGTGCTAATCGTGGATGACAATCAACTGGATCGCGATTTGTTGTGCAGGCTGCTGCGGCGTTTGGGATTTGAGGTTGCAGAGGCGAAAAACGGTCAAGAATGCCTCTGCAAAACAGTTGAATTTCAACCGGATGTGATTTTAATGGACTTGCGGATGCCTGTAATGGATGGCTTAGAAAGTGCCAGAAAACTGCGGCAGTTGCCGGAAGTAAAAGATGTTGTGTTAATCGCTATGTCAGCTAGCGTTTTCGAGGCTACGCAGCAAGATAGCATCCTCGCAGGGTACGATGCTTTTCTTCCCAAACCGATCGAAGCAAATCACTTTTTGGAACAGTTGCGCGTGCATTTGGGACTAGAATGGATTTATGGGGAATCTTCGGAAAACAAAAAGCGCAAAACTCCCAGTTTGTCACCAGCCTCTGATTTGCCTGCTTATTCTTCTCTGTTACCAGCAGCTTCTGAGTCAGTAGCAAAACTTTTGAAACTCGCAGCTATGGGCGACATTGAAGAAATTTTTGAGGAGAGTGCTAAGCTGGAGAGTTTAGAACCTAATTTAGTGCCGTTTGTCTCGAAGCTGCGCCAACTTGCTAAGGGATTTCAGCTCAAACAAATTCGGAATACTTTAAACCAATATATCGACGAAAAATAGTATGACTATCATGGTTGAGAGCTTGGCTGGATACATATAATTTAGATGTGCAGCAACTTACCGCCGCGTTATTGAGCCGGATATCTGGCAATTGTCGATCGCGCAATTGTCAGTGCAGGCCGCTGTAACTCCCAACATTAAACAAGTTATTTTACCGCTTCAGAAGTTGTATCCCAGAGTCCGAGCAACTGCTGTTAAATGCCAGATATCTTTGGGTAAACCAGAGATTTTGAGTAGCGCCGGATCGGGTTCGATCCTACCGTGTTTTGTACTCTTTCAAACAAGATTTTTCTGGTAAACTAAAGTGGAAAGTTGCTTTCCATCCCTAGACTGAAGTCCCAGGGTTTGCCGGCTATTTTTTGACCAGAGAGTTTTTGAGAGAGTTGGGATTGAAATTACTTTGCCTCATAGATTTTGAGCGCCTCCTGTGGCTCCCCATTACCCTGTTTTGTACTCTTTCAAACAAGATTTTTCTGGTAAACTAAAGTGGAAAGTTGCTTTCCATCCCTAGACTGAAGTCCCAGGGTTTGCCGGCTATTTTTTGACAAGAGAGTTTTTGAGAGAGTTGGGATTGAAATTACTTTGCCTCAGTAACGGCCACGGAGAAGACGCGATCGCCCTTCGCATCTTGCAGGAACTGCAACAGCACCCGCATCCGCCAGAATTAGCCGTGTTTCCGCTAGTGGGTGAAGGGCAAGCTTTCGCTCAACTAGAAAACGCCCGCATCATCGGCCCGGTGCAGCGGATGCCTTCGGGCGGCTTTATTTACATGGACGGGAGAGAATTTTTGCGCGATGTTAAAGGCGGCCTGCTTCAGTTGACAATCGCTCAGTTGAAAGCCATCCGCGCTTGGGTGCGAGCCCAAAAACAGTCTGGGAATCAAGACAGCGTTATTTTAGCCTGCGGGGATATTGTACCGCTGCTGTTTGCTTGGCTCAGCGGCGCCCCCTATGCCTTTGTCGGTACTGCCAAGTCGGAGTATTATTTGCGAGACGAGGACGGGCCTCTGGCTCGCAAATCCAGGGTCTTTGGTGGGTGGGGTTGGTCGCGATCGATTTATTTCCCTTGGGAGCGCTGGTTGATGACTCGATCGCGCTGTCGGGCCGTTTTTGCCAGGGACGCGCTGACCGCCGAGACTTTACAAAAGCTGGGAATTCCCGCTTACGATCTCGGAAACCCGATGATGGACGGACTCGAACCGGAAAACCCCGCCGGTTTTTACGGCCCTGACGCAGAGTTTCGGGAAATGGAGCGATCGCTCATCATCACCTTACTCCCCGGTTCTAGAGCGCCGGAAGCCTATGCTAATTGGCTGCTAATAGTAGAGGCTGTAGCCGGAATTTTATCCTTGTTTGCCGATCGGAAATTGTTATTTTTCGGAGCCATTTCTCCAGAGTTAAACTTAGAAGCTTTGCGACCTAGTTTAGATTTTTTCGGCTGGCGACAAGACGGCGAAATTAGAACGCAGCGGCGTGAAGGAAGTATTTTACGACCTCCTGTTTCTAGCGCTCAAGAAATTCGGAAAGAATCTCCTAATTTGCTATTGCCATTGACATTTGTGCAGAGAAACGCCACGATGATTTTGACTCAGCAAAGTTTTAACGATTGTTTGTACGAAGCCGATTTAGCAATAGCAATGGCAGGAACGGCTACAGAACAATTTGTAGGTTTAGGAAAACCGGCGATCGCCATTCCCGGAAACGGCCCGCAATTTACTCCCGCCTTTGCAGAAGCTCAAAGTCGCCTGTTAGGCCCGTCATTAATTTTAGTCAAACATCCCGCCGAAGTTGCCGGCGCCGTGCAGTCTTTGCTCCGCGACCCCGACAGGTTGCAGCTAATCGCTGAAAATGGCTGGCGGCGCATGGGAGAACCCGGTGCTGCAGCCAGAATTGCCGAGTGTTTAATTCAGCGGTTCGGCGGTGAATCCAGCAATTCTCAATTGCCTCCAATAGACTAGGGAAAAAACAATGTTTTGTCCCTACCAAGTATGTTTAATTCTACTTTCTGTGAACAAACCTGACGGTCAACTGAGTACAGTTAGACCGCAGGCTTCTTTTTCCTTTTTTTTCTCATGCTTTTTATAGTGAGGTAGTTCCACCCCCACTTGCTAATATAGTATCAGAGTATTTCCAGAGCATCTTGGGGTATAAAAGAATAATTGTCGGTTTCGGTACCTACACCCGACGAGCCTTTCATCACGCGGGCGTAATTCCCAACGGGGTACGGGGCGCTGCGCTCAGATTAATCCCCTCTAAATATACGCCCGGGACTTCCCGGCAGGTAGTTAAAAAAAATCTTGTTCGCTAATATCATGTCCGATGGATCGCCCATAATACATAAGCCGGGGCGGGTTTGTGAGATTGTCCGTTTTTGGCCAATATTATTGGTGAACCCGCCCCTACAGGAATCCGGGTAATCGACCGGACATGATATAACTACTAACTTCCGTTGTATGTATAGCAATCCTAAATCATTTGTAAAAATATGTAGGGGTAGTGCTACCCCTACTCCCCGTGCCTACCCCAGCCAAGGCGGGGCAACCGGGCGTGGGTTTGCCCCTACAAGAATTACACGAATCATTTAGGATTGCTATAGTGAGGAATGCAAGTCCTCTGATTTTTATGAGGACTTGCATTCCAATACTGCCAACCAATTTTATTGTGGTTGTTCGAGTAGGGTGTGCTGGGCCGCGCACCTTACTAATACACCACTGGAATAAAAATTTAATTCGCCGTTTGTTCCGAAGATTGATCCCAGAAATTAGCTTGAGGAATTTTAAAATCCGACTTAACCAAAACTCCCGGTTCTCGCTGCACTGGCAGCACATCTAAAGTATCCGTTTGCGCGCAATATTTTAAATCTTCAATAACACCTAAACCGAGGAGGCGCTGGCCGTGGCTGGCTCTTTCCAACAATTCGTGCAACCTATCTTGCCAGTGCAAATAAAGAGCAATAGCCCCAAATACTTCATCGTTACCAGCAAAATCGCTCGCAGGAATACCGCTTTCTGCTAGGAGACTTTGGGCGATCGCACCAGCACAAACCGTATCTTCCAACGAATAACTCCCTTCCCAACCAGAACCCACAATCCAAATAGTTTCCGGCCGTTTATTTAACAAAAACTGCACCACAGATTTGCGGTTAATCAAAGCCGCCGTTAACACCGTTGCAGCAGCTTGCACTCGCTGCAGAGCCCGAGTACCGTTAGTTGTGCTGATAAAAATTCGCTTCCCAGTCACCTTTTCTGGCGTGCAGTCGAAGGGAGAATTCCCCATGTCAAATCCATCAACTTTGCCGCCGCCGCGCTCTCCCGCGCGAATCCGCTTATCTGCAGGCCATTTTTCGCTCTCGGCCATCAGCTTATCTAAGTCGCTGAAAACTTGGACAGCTTCCGCCCCATTATTGAGGGCTGTTGCCATTGTCGTAGTCGCCCGCAGCACATCAACTGCGATCGCGCAAGCCGGCATTTTGTCGGCTGGCGTAAGTTCCGGGGTATGGTAAATAAAAAGCTTCACTTTTGGGCTACCTGCGATAAATCCTCATCAGCAATAATAATAGAATTTGTACCCTGAGCGTAGTCGAAGGGCTTTCTTCCTTCTTCCTTCTTCCTTCTTCCTGCTTCCTTCTTCCTTCTTCCTTCTTCCTTCACCTATATGTCAAAACAGCTAAATTCAAACCCCGCCCACGCCGCCATTACCGCACCAATTCGACTCCTGGCAGGCTTCACCTATCCTTTGCGAGCTTTCACGCTGATTTTGCAAACTCCCAAGCTGTGGAGTTATGTATTAGTTCCCGTGGTGCTAAATTTTATAATTGGTATTGGTCTTTATTTAAGCTTGCTATTTCCCAGTTTGGCAGGGATAGACGTTTTAGTTGCCGATTTATCCGTCCGATTTAACGCTCTAATTGCGAGTTTTCCCGCTTGGCTGAGCTTTCTCGGTGTGTTAACAGTTGCTTTCGGCTGGCTGCTGCGCTTACTCCTAGTGTCAGGACTTTTGCTGATAATTGGATTTTTGTTAGTGCAGTTTGGCGTGATTTTAGGTTCGCCGTGGTACGGCAAACTTTCCGAACAATTGGAACTGCTGCGGAACGGTCAATTGCCCGCAGAAGCACCAATGAATCTGGCGAGTAGTTTTGGGGATATTCAAAGGGCGATCGCCTTTGAACTGCGAAAACTACAAATTTTGTTGAGCGTCGGTATACCCCTGCTGCTGCTAAATTTTATCCCTGGTGTCGGCTCTATTCTTAGCAGTTTGGGTGGCGTAGCTTTGGGCGCGACTATTGTCTGTTTGGACTTTTTAGATGCACCTTTGGAGAGACGGAGGCGACCTTTTCAGGAGAAGTTGGAGATAATTTGGGCGAGTTTGCCGGCCAGCGGGAGTTTTGGTTTGGTTTGTTTGGGTTTGGTGAGCATTCCGCTGTTGAATCTGTTGGCGATTCCGCTGTGCGTGACGGCGGGAACTTTGTTTTTTTGCGATCGCATTTGGCCGGCCCGCTTTGCCCCAGAAGAAACTCATAGCGATCGAGAAACTAACATTACAACTTAAAAACTAGGGAGATGCTTCTTCCTTCGGCTGACTCTGGGAGTTAATACCCCAAAACGGGCTTAACAACAGCCAGCTAATGAAGAAAAAGGATGCTGTAAATAGCTGGACAATATCGATCGCCGACAAATATCCGTCAGATAATAGTGCAATAGTTCTATCTGTCAGCCCGAATATCCAAGAGAGAATCCCAAACAGCCAAATGCCTTTTTGGAGCATGGGCAAAAATGCTGAAACTTCGGAGTTTTGCTGCTTCTTCATTGATTTAGCCCTTGTTTGCGAAGAATCTGATTAACGGGGGCACCCCAAGGGCTTAAGGATTTTTGGTGTCTCCTCGGATTCCCTTTGTTATCTATATGTTAAGAAATGTTTCCCGATCTGACAACGCGCCCTGGGAGGGATTTCCGCATCTATCTCAAGAGGTAGCCCCAGCGCTAAAAAAGAGTGATATTTGCTACACTTTGGTAGCCACGCTAGAGATTTTGCCGAGTTTTTGAGGGGTAAATTGCTGAGTACGGTAGTGGCAGGCTCTCTTGGCACCGCGCCTAGAAAAGAAAGCTTGTAATTTATTTTGAAGTGTGTCATATTACATAACGAGCAAGTTTGGTTCAAGAACGATCGTGAGGTTTGTACTGAGGAGGGAAAGTTATCAAAGCCCTAAAAGCCACAGGACAAACAATTCGATTATCAGTATTAACCAGGCTTGATATGAGTTCAGCGTCAATAAAATCGAACAATGCCACGCTTAAATCAGATTATTGCGATCGAAAAAGGCATCAAAAGCCGCTCCGTCCAAGAACTAGCAGAAGCTCAAAAAGCGCTCCAGAAGCCCGCTGTGCTTTCTGGAATCTCCCGCACTTACCGTCCCAAAGACGAAGAAGGCGAACAACTGCCGCCAGAGTCCAAAAAAGTTGAAGTCAAAGCAGAAGAGATTATCCGCAAAACGACTGAAGTTTTGACCAAACTCTTCGACGTAACCGCAACCAAAGATTGGACAAATTGTAGCGCTCGTGCTGACGTAACTGTAGACGGAAACGTGCTTTTGAGCCAAGTTCCTGTCAGCTATTTGCTATTCATTGAAAAGCAGTTAGCAGATTTGCAAACATTCATCAAAAAACTTCCAGTCTTAGATGCTTCCGAGACGTGGAACTTTGATGCTTCGGCAGACTGTTGGGCAACTGAACCGGTGCAAACTCTCAAGACTTTTAAAACTCCGCGCAATCACGTTAAAGCTGAAGCTACCGAACACCACCCGGCGCAAGTCGATGTTTATTACGAAGATATTACGATCGGCTATTGGCGGACTGTCAAGTTTTCTGGAGCTTTGCCTGCTGCGCGGCGGATCAATGAGTTGCTGCAAAGGGTGGAAATCTTGCAGCAAGCTGTTATGTTCGCCCGCGAAGAAGCTAACAATTCTGAAGTTGAGGAACAGAGAGTGGGAGAGCGAATTTTTCAGTTTATTTTCCGCTAAGTGCTTGCTTTTTTGATAGTTATGCTTTAAGATATAAACAGAGTACAAGTTCAAACTCAAACTTCAACTTAAACCGTACAAATGTGATAGTGCAGGTTCGACTCCTGTCCCTTCTACCCAAAATAGGGGGGTAGCCCAATTGGCAGAGGCAGCATTGCGTACAAATTCAACAGCAAGTTATCGGGAAATTGGCTTTAAAACCCCGTCCTTCTAGGACGGCTTGAATTCCTTAAACCCATTCCAAAAATTTAGGGAATTGCTGGTTTTTGTGGTTGACTATAAAAGTCAAGGTTAAACTCGAAACGCCCTCGTGAAACAGGGACTCAGACACACTTTTAGGCGTAAACCGGGGGACAAAGAGCGGCGAAAACTCGCCATACAGCTAGGGGCTTAATACAGCCTCATAACCAGAAAAACAAACAATTCACTTTTTGTTAGGTAGGGTAGGGCATACCCGAACTCGCTTGTCAATATCCTAGTACGCTTTTGGAGATAGACCCTAGGCGGGTGACTGCGAATCAGGCTCGTTAATGGGTAGGATTTCTACGGTTAAAAGGTCTGAGTATTGCCGCAAGGACGTAGCACTTAAAGGTCAGTCGCTGAATTAAGAATCCCCACACCTTTAGGTTGGGGAGTGTCAATACTCTAAACTCAGCATTCACCGCCGATCACAAAAACGAATGTCAGGAAAAAATAACATCATCGAGGTTGCTGGCTCATATCCAGCCCCCTCTACCAAACGCAGGGGGGTAGCTCAATCGGTAGAGCGCGATGCTATTAATCTTAAATCCTTGACTTAAATGTGATAGCGTGCGTAAATGGGCGGTAAATATAAACCCAGTAGTAAGGTCAGAACTGCTGGAACCTACACAAATACTTTAAAAGGACTGTTGTGGAATAACCATTGTCAATGTTTCGATAAAGTTCAAGATGGCATTTATTTGATGCCTATATCTGCTTTGTGTACGGAAATACTACTTACCCATCCTGTAAGTAAACGTACAAAAGATAAACTTTTAACGGCTCTCTCCGAGGCTTTCGATCGTTTACAGTCTCAAGGGAAAACAAAACTTACGGTCAATCCGTTTGCCAATGGCAGTAAAGGTGCAGAGAACAAAACTGAAAAGTATAAATCAACAGTTGACGTTGATGGTACTATCCGTCCGTGGTATGAGATACAGGATTTAGAATCTAACCCTAATGAACGTGATAGACGTGCTTTCACTAAGGAAGAGCGAGACATTATTATCAAGGCTTTTTATGAATCTGCTACTCCTAGTTTTTCTCATGCAGCCCCTCTAATTGAATTTTTGTTTTTAACTGGATGCCGTAGCGGGGAAGCTTTCGCGTTGACTTGGAATAACATCAAATTTGAAAGTAATCAAATTGTGATTTACAAGTCTTACGCTACCAGTATTAAAGGGGTTAAGGCTACCAAAAATAATGACGCTCGATTGTTTGTCATGTATCCAAAATTACGTGAACTGTTGTTGAGCCTAAAAACTAAAAATACTAAGATGAGCGATTTAGTTTTTAGGCAAATGAATGGCAACCCATATAATACAGATGGCTTAGGGCGTGTTTGGATGCACAACGCATCACCAAACAGTAGTCAACATTACTACCCTGGTGTTGTTACTCAATTGGTCAATTCGGGACTCATTAGCTGCTATTTGAGTCCCTACCATACAAGGCATACATTTATAACCTTGCAAGCTCGTGCGGGCGTTGATTTGACTTTGTTGGCAAGTATATGTAGCACGGGTGTCGATAAAATCCATCAACATTACTTAGAACACGATAAGTCGGCTACACCGTTAAACATCTAACCTACCGCCCCTACTGACCGCCCCCTAAAAAGGGCGGTTTTTTATTGGCGATCGCACGGAACGGAAAAAGGAAACCCTTGCTCGAACTATCTGCATAGTGTGACTGAGAGTAGGGGAGCTTGCCTCTGTATCTGCTTACATTTCTTGGCGTAGCCGCCTACAGTTGGCGGCTACTATTCAAAATAGAGATGAATAGGCAGTGAACCTAATATCAAATATTCACTTGTGTCACGTGAGTGACGGTAAGTAGTCCCGTTCTGTTGGCAACAAAACTTAACAGTTGCAGTATTGACACTTTAGCCTGAATACTGCGATCGTCAAAAGTAAGAGAAAGCAACACAGCCACCGGGTTGGCCCCGATGACTGCTGTTTTCTCAATTGTGTCACCAATTGAGAACTTTATTATGTCACAACAGTCCGCTTCGCGCGCCCCACGATCGACTTGTCTTAACTATTCGTGGGATAAGCCCCTTGCACTCCGTTGGTATCGAGATGCCGTGTTTGATGGTATCCGCCACACCGAG
>NZ_JAUBTT010000112.1:0-24359 GCF_036705125.1 Microcoleus sp. B7-D4 | reverse complement strand
ATTTCTTGCATACCTTAATTGATATCCCCCCCTAGGATTTCTAAAATTTCCTCAACGTCTGCCAAGTCGGCCTTCGATTTCTTACGCCGTCCCTTCAACTGGTTAAGCAAGTCGGCCGGCTCCGGTAGTTCGATCGCTGGTGGCGGGTTCTGTGCAGTAGCAGGCGGCGGATTTTTTTTAAGTTTTGCTAGTTCTTCCCGTGGGAAGGCTAATTCGGTTTGGAGTTGCTGGCGCGAGGTGCGTTCTGCTGCAAGTTGCGATCGGAGTTCGGCTTGGGAAGCGGCACGATCGGCTGCCAGTGTTGCAAGTTGCGCTTGCAGTTCTGCGAGTTGGGTTTCGAGTTGCGCTCGATCGGCGCGTTCGGCTTCGAGTTGCGATCGCACTTCTGTTAGAGCCTCCACCTTATCCCAATACTCCTCCTCAATATCTTTACGATCGGCACGTTCTATCTCTAATTGCTCCTTCAAATCTGGCACCTTAAGCCATAAGTCCCCGATCCGCTCATGAAACTTTAACAGTTCCCGGTCTTGCTCTTCTAGTTGCCGCGTCCTTGATCCCAATTCTTTATCCTTAGCCTCTAATTCTTGCCTGAGTGATGGTGGTGGCGATGACTCACTCAGGCACTCAATTTTCCCAGCCGTTCCTCAAAGCTGGCTAACTTCTCTGCTAGCAACTTGTCTAGCAAGGGGGCGATGGTTGATTCTAAATCCCCACCTGTCGGCGCTGCACTAGCAGGTTTCATCCCCGTCGCTGACTCCAGCAAGCCCACAACCCAAGAATTGACGCTTAAGCCTTTGGTTTCGGCGGTGGCCTTGATAGCTTCTAGCAAGTCCTCCCGTCCGTCCAGTCTCAAGTTGAGTTGAAGCCTTTTATTTGTAGTGGTTTCGGGCTTATTAGTTTTGCTCGTCATAGTCTTGTCTAGTAATAAACTAGCCGCAGTCTAGCATAATGCTATTTAATTGTCTAGTATCACGCTAGCTTAAAATTAGCGCCTCTAGCTTTTTGTCTAGCAGCTTAATCTCGCTTTTTGTCTAGTGTCGGTGCTATAAAAATACTAGACTCAATGTATACTAGACATCATGCTAGTATACAAATACAGCGAAACGGAAACGACACAAATCTCTCTCTACATACGCTTCACAATCAGCACCCACAACCAAAGGACGAAGAACAATAGCTCTGTTAGCCAACAAGTTCGCTCAAATCGCCTCAAAAATCGACGCCACGAATGCCCAAATCGCAGCGCTACAAGCCAAGCTCAGCGAGCTCCAAGACTATCAGCAACAGTTGCCTGACCGCTAGCGAACCCTCCCATCGCTAGCGGTATCTAGTACATAAGCTAGACAGACATACTAGCATTGACTGAGAAATACTAGACACAAAAACTAGCTTTATTACTAGATAAATACTAGACGCACTGCTAGTATTTATCTAGTACGAACAAAACCACTGCCCGAAAAAACTCCGATCACCCCAGAACCGATCGCCACACCGACGCTACCGCACCAACTATGGAGAGTGCCTACGGCTAAGCCGATTTCCGCCTTGAAACTAATGCTCTCGTTAGTCTCGGTCAAGCGCATAGTATCTGATTTGCCTACCAGTAACGAAGATCGCAACGAACTAGAAATAGCAGGCGAGTTGAGTTTGGCTCACGGCGGCTTGATAACTCCCAGGCGTGGCACGGCGAAACAGTAACGGGTACAAGGTTGTCGCCGGTCACTTTCAATATCACGCGGCGGAGCTGGCACATCGACTCAATCCGGGCCCCCGCAAAGCGAGCATATCCCAGCGCGAGTCCTAGAATCCGAAAATCAAACGACAGCCGGCTTTGGCCCAACTTAAGATGCTGAAGTTCGTCGCAAAGACGCTGTGTAGCCCCATCCCAGCCCTCGGATGGGGCATTTTAAAATCGAGGAATATGACATAACCCGACACAAGTAATAAGCGAATCATTGCAGCATCTCTGGTAAGGGGAGTTCACCCTTGATCTGACAACCCGCTCCCGGTTTGGCTGTCAGGTGGAAAGCGCCCTCTAGGGCAGCAACCCGTTTTTGCATTCCTTGCAATCCAAACCCAGTTGTTTTCTGGTCAAAACTGAATCCCTTGCCATTATCCTCAATAGTGAGGCAAACGCGATCGCCTTTGCCGTCTGGGAGACAATCGCCCGTCGTGACCAGCTGAATTTGCACTCTTGTGACCTCAGCATATTTAGAAATATTTGTCAATGCCTCTTGCACCACTCGGTAAAGGGTTTTAGACATAAGTGGCGGTATAGCCTCTGCTAGTACAGCATGGCGGAAATAAAGTACCTATTTTATGGGAGACTGGGGCTAAGTGAGATAAATTGCACTCAGAACAGACATAAGGAACGAAAACATGGCACAATTAGCTCCAAAATCATTAACCCTAAGTGAGTGTGAGCGTCAAGAGTTAGAAAAGCTGCTCAATCGCCGTAGCACGCCACAACAAATAGCACTGCGAACAAAAATAATTCTGCTGGCAGACAAAGGGAAGAATAACCGTGATATTGGACGGGAATTGAGCATCACTCGATTCATGGCTCGTAGATGGCGGCATCGATGGTTAGAGTTAAGTGAGCGAAAATTACCAGTTATTGAACGCTTGCAAGACACAGAGCGCTGTGGTGCGCCAGCCAAATTTAGTATGGAGCAAGTTGTAGAATTATTTGCCCTTGCCTGTTGTGAGCCAGAAGATTGCGGACGACCAATCAGTCATTGGACGGCAAGGGAATTAGCAGAAGAGATGGTTAAACAAGGTAGGGTCGAAAGTATATCTCCACGTCATGTAGGACGGTTATTAGAAGAAGCCCAAATTAAGCCTTACTCAGAGTCGCTACTGGTTGACTCCCCCCCCTAGATGAAGAATTTGATGCCAAAGTCCAAAACATCACTAACTTATACATCACAGCAATAGAACGAGCTGTCGTAGGGGAACGAACAGTTTGCATTGATGAAATGACAGGTATTCAAGCAATTGAACGTAAAGAGAAAGACTTACCATTGCGACCAGGTAAAGTTCAACGACGAGAATTTGAGTATATCCGTCATGGCACACAGGCATTAATTGCCAACTTCGATATTGTGACAGGCCAAGTTATCTATCCGACTTGTGGAGACTCACGAACTGAACAAGACTTTGCCCAAAACCTATCTGCTCTGCTCGCTTTGCGACCCTGATACCAAAAAGTGGCATTTAATTATGGATTGCCTCAATACTCATCAGTCTGAATCTTTGGTTCGCCTTGTAGTTGAATTGGAAGGATTAGAAATTAATTTGGGTGTTAAGGGTAAAAGTGGCATCCTTCAATCAATGCAAACACGAGCAGCCTTTTTAAGTGACCCAACGCATCGAATTGTTTTCCATTACACGCCCAAACACTCATCTTGGCTTAATCAAATTGAAATATGGTTTAGTATCCTTGTCCGTAAGCTGCTCAGACGGGGAACTTTCACGAGTACCAATGAACTAAAAAACCGGATATTAGATTTCATCGACTACTTTAATCGAACTATGGCAAAGCCCTTCAAGTGGACTTATAAGGGTAAAGTATTAGCGGTTTAGTGGGTATTCTATTTTCGCCGAGCTGTACTAGTTGGATGCAAGTTGTGGGGGTGATGCCAGTGACTTGCCGAAACTCTTCCGCTAAATCCGCGATCGCTTCTTCTAAAGGTTGTTCGACTTGTTGATCTGCCCGCACCTCCTGACCGATTGCCGCACCTCCTGCATGGCAGTTTTACCCAGTCGTTGCGCCTGAGTCAGAAAAGACTGGGCTTGAGCCTAGTCAGTGGGCAACAGGGTAGCGACAGCTTGCAACTGAATGTTTAAGGCAGTCAGGGCGTGTCCCAGAGAGTCGTGAATCTCGCGGGCGATTCGGTTGCGTTCTTCGCTCGCGGCCATCTCCTCAATGCGCCGTAGGAGCGATCGCTCCTGTTCTAAGGCTTGCAGGAGTTCTGTCTGGGTTTGCTGCAACTGGTGATTTTGGGCTTGCAGTTGTATGGTGTAACCGTAAGTCATGGTGTTTAACCTCCCTGAAATTTAACGAACGGCGTTGCTGAATAACCCACATTCCGCACCCCCAACTGGCACATAGGCGAATTGAGTAGATCAAAGTCGATCTTCCAAGACAATAGTGAGTAAAAACACCTAAAAATTTGTGTAACTAAGCATCACCCGGTTGTCCATTCCTCAAAATTGACGTTCGGGCATGAACTAAATCTTCTTAATCTATAAAACGTCAAAAATCACACCCAAACTAACTATTAATTCCCAGCATATATCGCCCCGATGGTGACGATTAACATCACTGCTGAATCAACTATCGATTAAATTCAAATCAAATTTACTAATTAACTGCTCGAATTCATTTCACAGCAATAAATAATAAGACCGACAAGTAACGGGAAACAAATTTAATATCGCCAACCGTTCGGCTGTCAAATTAGAAACTTGCTGAACTCCTTGAATACCAACGACATGAACTGATTGAAAACTTTGAAATATCCATCGTAAAGTAGGTCGATTCGTTCCCTTACCCAACTGATTTTTTACGGTTGAATTACTAAGCTGCAAGTTGTGATGCAGTAACCTTTGACCCAAAGTATATACTAACAAACACAAACCCATTACTAAAGCTAAAGCCTCTATTCTTTCCGGCGACTTGAGAAATACACTATTAGTAAAAAATAGCGGGTCTTTTAGGAACCCAAACCCTCTCTCTGCTGACTGCTGAGCCTTATATTTCACAATCATGTCATCCGGTTTTTATTCCTCCACATCCAGGACATTACTAGCTAAGATAAATCTACCACTAGCTTGAGTCTCTTTGGCGATTACACTAGTATCTAACTCGAGTTGGGCTTGAACTTTAAATATCAAGCGAGAGCTTGATTTGGCAGTAGAGCTAATCGCCTTACTGTCTGTTTTGGCTGTCGCTTCTGTGCTGCTAATTTGAGTTAAATTGTAATACTTTAGTTGTGGGAATAAGCGATTAGCTGCTGAAGAGGCATCTGCTGAACAAGCAAATTCAATATTTGATAATTCTCGCAATTTTTTTTGACCCTCAAGTTCAGCTTTTTGGAGATTTTTTTCTAATTTACGTCGGTCAGATTCACCGCGAAAACTGCTCTCTATCACTAACCATCTTTGTGCAATTCCACCATAATTACTTCTCTGTTCTGACCAACGATATCCTATCACGGAACTGTCGCTAAATTCTGTGACTTTTAATTGAGATACCATTTGCTACGCTTGTTTCAGGCTTAGCGGCACACGAGTCAACCATCTTAAGTTGGTTAACATTTCTAAGTTTGGAGCTGTATATAATGCACTGTCAGCTACCATTAAACTGTCGAGATTTAATTGTTTTTTAAAGTCTTGACAAATTGAGGCGAATATGGAATTATCTGATTCGTTTCCTGAAGCTACTCGTAAAAATAGTAGTACATCTCCATCTCCACTACAAATTAGGTCTAAAATGAATTGTTTTAGGTCGGGGCGATGGTCGCGAGAATAGCCGTAGGTAATTTTAATTGGTACTGGGATTCCCGATTGTTAGTTGATGAAATATATGATTGACTTTCATCGGTTTGTTTACTAGAAAAAGATACTGATGGCAACTCTCGTTCATATTTGCCATGTAGATGAAAGGAGCTTGAATCTAAATGCGATGTCTCGGTTTTTATCTCTAATTTTTGAGCTGCTTAAGCGCGCAATGCTTGTGAATATTTTCGTAATTACTGCCAAATATAATTTATCTAATACTCTTCCTAAGCGGTCATCATTTAAATGTGATGCTTGAATTCCTGAGCCTAGGAAAGGTTCTATTGCTTTTCCTTCAAAAAATTTAGAAAATAAGTATAATGGGGCAAAGACGACGCCCAATCCATTGATAATCATGGCTTTAACTACCAAGCCGGGGCTGACAATTTCACCTGGTTGTTCGCCTACTAACTCATTGATTTTTTGCACGATTCCTATTTCATCAATTAGACCTGCTATCAAACCTAGGTGGTCTAAGTTTTCTACTTTGATTTCAGTTGCTTTCTGCACTCTTCTGTTAAATCGTGATTTTATTGTTTCTCTTGACTTGAGTTTACACTATTTTTGGCTGATGATTGACACTCGGTTGCGATCGCAATTAACGCATTTTGGTTGTCAATCCTGTTACAGAGTCTAATTTTAACCGGCATGACTATTTAACTCACGCCCCAGCCTCAATTTTCAGCAATGGACAACTGGGTAATGCTTCGTTACACCATTTTTTAAGTGTTTTTACTCACTATTGTCTCCGAAGATCGACTTTGAGCTACTCAATTCGCGTATGTGCCAGTTGGGGGTGCGGAATGTGGGGAATAAGGGTATGATAATTTTATAGTGTGAGCGCCCAAAAAGAACACTTCAAAAAACGCAGAGCTTATGCAATGTCCTGAATGTTAGTCAACTCATGTTAATAAAAATGGTCATAAAAAAGGTAAACAGAATTATATTTGTGTCGGTTGTGGCAGACAATTTCTAGATTGCTACCAACCTCAAAAAGGTTACTCGCTCAGAAGTTAAACGTGAATGCCTCAAAATGTCGGTCAATGGTATGGGTTTTCGAGCACTTAAGAGGATTAAAGGAGTACATCACACCAGCATTATAAATTGGGTTAAGCAAGTAGGAAAATTGCTTCCTGATGCTTACGAATCAGACACAAATCCCCTGGTGGGAGAACTTGATGAACTAACTAGAAACGTTTGTTGGTAAAAAAATAAGATTTGGCGAACGACGGCAGTAAATCACTTTCAGCCAGAGATTTTAGGATAGGTATTGGGATCTCATAGTGCTACAACTTTTCGGCCATTATGGGAGGCGCGTTGGTCATTGGAAATGTTACTTTTATATCACAGATGGATGGTCAGTTTACCATGTTTATTCCAGATGGAGACCAAATTATCTGTAAAACTTACATGACCAGAGTAGAGGGCGAGAATACGCGACTACGACATTATTTAGCCAGACTTCATCGCAAGACACTGTGCTATTCTAAGTCGGGAGAAATGCTCAAACATTCAATGAGGTTAGTAATTCATTATCTTAAGTTTTGGGATGTTCCGGTTCCCTATCCATCGTATCATTTCAATCGCGCTCAAACGAGGCAAATTGGGTAGCCCAAACATCCCTTGACCGTACTTATCATACCTAAATTCAGCAACGCCTTTTTATTTTCTTCTTCCGCTTAGTGACAGAAGAGGGGTATCTGAAAAACAACTCGCATCCCAACTTGAATTTTGCCAGTCACTAAGTAAATCTGCTTACGACTTTAGATAGAGCTTTTGCACGCAAACTCAACGAAAGTCGTAAATTTGCCTTTGACTGTGCTGTGGCGGTGAAGAATGCGTCTTAATGGAATGAAATACCACGCGATCGGCTCACCCTATGAATGGTTTATTGAAATTCCAACCCCAACCGTTTCGCTTTCTGCTATACACCGAATGGATGATGCTCCTCAGTTGCGGTTCTTTTGCCGTATTGGAAGCGATCGAAGAGCAACATCTACCGTTCCAACACATTCTAATCTTAGGGCTGCTGGGAGGAATGGGTTTGATGTTGCCAAAAAGCCCAACTCCGTTAAAATTGCTCTATACTTGCATTGAAATTGCCTTAATTTTTTATGGAGCGACTTTAGGTTATTTGCACATCTTACCCACGCTCTACGTAATTGTATTAATCCGCAGTTGCTTTTTATTTGAACAACTGGGGCGGTGGGCAATCGCTTGTTTATCTCTATTCTTGTTTCTAGTGCATCAAGTCCGATACGTTCAAAATACTGTTTTGTTGGTTTCAGAAGGACAATACCAATTCTGGATGCACTTAATCGCTGAAACTATCATGTTTGCCTTGGGTTTGTTCCTGGCATTAAAGTTAGTTAATACGCTGATATCCGAACGCAAAATAATGTCAGAACTGGCAATTGCTCACGAACAATTGCGACAGTATGCCAGACAAGCAGAAGACTTGGCTGAAGTACGAGAACGCAACCGCATTGCAATGGAAATTCACGACTCTCTAGGACACGCGGTGACAGCTTTAAACGTGCAATTGCAAGCCGCCATTAAACTTTGGCAACGTAATCCCGAGCGGGCACAGATATTTTTAGAACAAGCTCAAAAACTCGGAACAACTGCTATGAAAGAGATGCGTAAATCCGTCAGTGCGCTGCGCGAGGATAGAGAAGAAAATGAGACGTTGGAAAGTGCTATCACCTCTTTAGTCAAAAATTCTTTTGAAGGTACTGGTATATCTATCTCTACCAACATCAGCCTAAATACTTCTCTCCCACCGCATTTGGTGAAAGCGATTTATCGAATTGTACAAGAATCTTTGACAAATATCTGCAAGCACGCCAAAGCAAAGGAAGTTGAAATTAAATTAAGCACGACTAAGGATTATCTGTATCTTACGGTACAAGACAATGGTAAAGGATTTAGCTTAAATCAAAACACCGCTGGATTTGGCATCCACAGTATGCAGGAACGGGTAAGTGCAATTGGAGGTAAAATCCAGATTGAAACCTCTCCTGCTGCTGGTTGTCGCATCTTTGTGGAAATTCCTATCGGAGAAATGTTAGTATGATTCGCCTCCTGCTAGTAGATGACCAAAATCTGATCTGTCAAGGACTTAAAGCCATATTAGAATTGGAATCAGATTTTCAAGTAGTAGGAACTGCTGAGAATGGCAAAGCTGCTATTGAGAAAGTGGCAGCTTTTAAACCGGATTTAGTGTTAATGGATGTGCGGATGCCCGTGATGGATGGTAGAGAGGCGACGCGCATCATTTGTCAGCAGTTTTCAGATACTAAAGTTTTAGTTTTGAGTACCTTTGATGACGACCAATATATTGCTGATTCGATGCGAGCGGGAGCGAAGGGTTATTTGCTTAAAGATATGCCGACTGATGAGTTAGTGCAAGCAATTCGGCTCGCAATACGCGGCTATACTCAATTAGCGCCTAAATTGTTGGAAAAGCTAATAGCAAAAATACCTGAATCAAGCACTGATAGCAAAGAAACCGCACAAGATTTATCTCAATTAACGCCTCGCGAACAAGAGGTATTAGGCTTAATTAGCAATGGTGCAACTAACCGCGAGATCGCTGAAAAATTGTATATTGCTGAAGGAACTGTTAAAACTCATGTTACGCATTTATTAGCGCGCCTGGAACTGCGAAATCGCTCACAATTGGCTATTTTTGCTAATAGAGTATTGAGGGGTTGCTGAATAAGTTAAGAAAAATCGCGATCGCAATTAATGGGTGATTCAAGCTCGGCGAAACATAATTTTTTGTTGACTATAACTTTCCCAGTTATAGCTTTTAGTAATGATTGACCAGTAAACAGGTGTGTTTTTGGTTTTTGACATAAAAACACACAAAAAACCCGTCTTAACCATAAAATCTAGGACATAGCCCTCAAAAAACTGTCAAAGAATGGGAGCTTATTACGTCTAATTTTCATCAATTTCGCAATAGTTACAGGGCAAAACTCCATCCCTACTCCCTCCGCTTCGCTGCGCCCACGATTGACCATATAACCCTATCCAAAAACTACTATGACAACGTTGCAATCGCCTCGACTGAATCAGGCGATCAATGTATTTCTGAATTCCCATAAGCTTAAACTTACGTCCCTGTAAAATAGCGCAACTGTAAGCCAAAGCTATCAATAAAATTAAAGTTTTTAGGCGAGCGTCACAAGTTTAGCTTTTTTCGAGATTATAGCCTCCTGTTTTACAGTCCTTAAACATTACTTCGATACCACTCCGACATTTAAATGCTGTTACAGCTTGTTTTAATGTGCCTATATTTGTGAGTAAATACCATAGCTCCAATGATGAGTACCAAATTTGCTCAAGTTAACGCTTGAGCGAAAACAGCAAGAAGCCCGAGTAGTAATGAGTTAGCCACTGTCGGGCAGTTTAGTAATATCAAGTAAAACTAAGTAAATAAATAACTACCCTAGCTATATTTGTGCAGGAGTTATTTGCTAGCGCTCTCTGCCTAGATAGTCGAGCGCTTCTATAATATCGGCGTCGCAACAAAGTTATAAATTCCTTCTCTGACATATATCCTGCTTACGTCTTATCATGTCTTACTAAAGCGAAAGATGCAAGTTGTTCTTTTGTAAGACTAACAGCAAAAAATCTTACAAACTTTTATTTGTATTACCTATCTCCGACTATCTTGTATTACCCGCCTCCAATACTGTCTTACATTTAGTAGCTCAATCGTAAGACACTATTGGAGAACAAACGCGCGATGCTGCCTAACAGATCCACTCGTTAGACAGCCCCACTTAACACCATCTTTTTTTACAGCGCCCGCTATTGAAAAGAAAACTTTTCAATACCATGAACGCAACTGCCCCTCTCGCTATAATCGATCGCCCCATCCGAATAAGCCTGCAATTCGCTATCACTGGTTCCCCATTGACCCTATCAATCCGAGTGCACCTTGACCAAACTAATGCAGAAAAGTCGCTCTGACTGGTTCAAAATTTTTAGCCAAAAATAAGGAGGAAAAAAGAGGAGAAAACAGCACATTTATTACTCATTACACCTCCTATTTCCTACTTTTAGCCTCATTTTAAGTATAAATACTTATTAGTTTTTGTAAAGAATTGTTGCTTTTGGCGTGATTTTCTGTACTCCGACACCTCTTGAATCCTCCTAAATCCTCGTAATAAGTACGCTAGTCGCATAGCAAGCCATGTCAAATAGACGTTATAGGGGGGTAAAAATGATCAATTTATGGTTTTTATGGTTTTTGCAAGAGTGCCATAGGAATTGTTGGAAGTTGAAGTTAGCTCACGTTCACTTTCGACAGCCAAGGCTCGAAAGTTTGATGGGGCAGTTTGGACAAGGATAGAACTGTGCTCCTGCCAGTCGCTCAAGAAGCCAGGAGCGAGCCTGTTGGTGTACACGACAGCCTGGGTTACGAAGGAGCGTTGCCGGGCACGACGCAAGCCAGTTGGTGCAGTTCGGCATCGGCGGCGGATGCCAAGAGCTTTCGCGCGCTCGCTATCCTGTTTGCAAGCGAAGCAGCCGGCTGATGTCGAGCAAGCGCGAGGGAATCGTTCATCCGATAGCCAGCAAGAGCGCGATCGCCTTGACACCTAGGATTCCCCATTCATAAGGGTGCATTGTTTTTATTTCTGCACGTAAAAGTCAGGTTTGCGATCGCAAAAACATTGCTTGCTACTAACAAAGAACAGCCAAAACCAGCCTCAACAGGCAAATGTACGCTCGACACAAAAAAGCAGTAATTTGGCATAAAATTGCAGGCATTTGCAGGATATTTTCAGGTAAATACAGGTAAAATGCAGCCCCTGCAAATACCTGCAAATACCTGATTTTGTACTGCAAACGCCTGACTTTATACTGCAAATGCCTGACTTTAGGGCACACAAAAAATCAGCTAATTTTTTTGGTGGCAGCTTCGATCAAGCCTCACGCCTGGTTCATTCGGCAATCTGCTTGAAGCGGGTAAATTCGGTTTTGCCAACAACCGCCAAAACATCGGCTGCTGTAAGCTGACCAGCGTCGATCGCGTCGCTCAACTCTCTCTCGATGGCGGAGGCCACGGCGGGTGAGTTGTAGCCGATCGATCGCCCGCAACCGCCCCCTACTGAATCAGCGCAGTAAACGCTGCCCGTTCGGATTCGGTCAAACCATCGTTCCAAACTTTCTGCCGTGAGGCAGCACCAGAATCACAAACCTCTTTGAGCGAAATCAAAACATCTTTTGCTGTCTCCGCGTCATTGCTTGCGATCGCCTGCTGGACTATTTCAACTAAGTCTTTTTCGTTTTCGGTCAAATTCCGAAGCGCAGTAAACGCTTGCCAGTTCTCAATCCCAGCGACCTCGGCTAACGAAGATTCGGTAATGTCCTGATTGACGATCGATTCTTGGATATACTCAGCGATTGCCTTAGCAGTAGCCGGAGACTGGTATCCAAGCGCCTCCCCAATACGTCGGGCATAATCTTGCAGCAACAATAATTTTGACTGTGACGACCCCGTTGACAACGTTGATGTCGGCTGTTGTGTTGACAACTTTCTAATAGTCTCGGCATCAGCATCGGATATCGCTTGCTCTGATTTAGGTTTTAAATCTGAGGGCGCGATCGGCTGTGCTGGCTGTGCTGTTGGCGGTGTTGGTGCTGTTTCTGGCTCTGGATTGTGCTGACCTGAATGTAGACCTGAATGTAGACCTTGTGACGGCTGAATATCTTGCTCTGTATGGCTCGTGTAGACCGTGTAGACCTTGGGGGGGGGTAAAGTTTCTATAGCATCAGCAGTAATGGTTACTTCGTCAAGTGATGCTGAATCCGTGCCAGCGCCAAGAATGAGATTTGAGTCAGCAGAAGTATTTTCATTTTTTTCTGCACTTCTTGAAGTTAGGTCTACATGGTCTACATAATCCTTATGCGGTAAAGGTTCTAGGTCTACATTCAAGTCTACACAGTGTAGACCTAGGTCTACATTTTTCTGTTCAAGCAACTCCTCTACGGTCGCGATGCCTTTGTCGGTATCTGTCCGCAACCTCAACCCTTTGATTACTACCCCAACCGCCGCTCGCTCTTTGCTTACATCTTTCCAACCCAACACTTCCCGGCAGAGTTCAACTAAATCTGCTGAGAAGTTGTTTTTGCCTTTGGCGCTGTATCCACCACCAGTGCAGTAATGGTTATAGGAGCCAAACAAGGTGGAGTTAGTTGGTACGTAAGTTGCATCTTTCCATTCGTTTTTGTCCGCTCCCACGGCAGTTTTAGCCTCAGCATCATGTATCACTAATTCATTGAGCCATGCAGCCATCGGGTCAGCGCGTACCCTATCCTCCCAAAATGTGCCATTTATAGATTGGTCTTCAGGGTCTAGAATCCGCTCAATTTCTGCTACTGGAATTGAGAGCAAATACCTGGTAAATGCGCTTATTTCTGGCTCGAATTCGCGTACTAAGTTACGATTGCGCTTAGTGGGAGTATATGCAAATTCGTGTTGAATAATCCGCCGCTTTAGCCAAGAAAGCGCACTTGCCGGAAAGCAGGGTTGGTTAGCGGTTATCAGCGCCAACCCAGGGAATTTAAAAGTAACCGAACGCTCGTAAAGATTGCGACCGTTAATCAACGCACCGCCAGTCATTGACCTAAAATTTGACAGATTGCCTGTATATTTTTCTTGGTCGTCAAAAATAGCTAACCGTTTGGTTTGTAATTCAGCTATTTTGTCTTGTTTGGTGAGGTCTTCAAGTTTGCCAACCCAAACATTCTGTTCGCCTACGAGCAGTGTTACCAATTGAGTATAAGTCCCTTTCCCCGTGCCTCCATATCCAGTTCCTATTAAGAATTTTTGGAGCCCAGACATTCCTCGTAAGGTAGCGGCACAGAAGGCAAGCAACTCATCTTTCATACGCTTGTTGCCCCTAGTTGCTTGGTCTAGCCAGATTTCAATTCTTTTCCATCCAGCATGAACGGCGCTACCTTGATACTTGCGTGGTAACACCCAAGTCAATCTGAATCCTGGGGCGTGTTCGTGCCATTCATTAGTTAGAAGGTTTAGTATGCCATCCTCAAAAGGTAGAAGCTCGTTTGATGGTCGCTCTAACCATTTAAATTCAAACAATGTGCGCTGGAGCCAGCCCAAAACATTTTTGATGAAGTTGTTATTCGGCATTACTCCCCGCGCTCGACACAAATTATGAACTATGTGCCGAACATAATCATCTCCCACTTGTGTCCAAACTCCTGGGAATTCGAGACTATATTTCATCCAAGATTTATGAGAACTTGAATACAGAAGTTGGTCGCGCAAGTCCTCAGCGAGTTCGTCTCCGATGATTTCTGATGTTACTGCTTTTTCTTTCTTTTCCCCTTCGGTATCACTCTCTTTCTCACCAAATAGCTTTGCTTTGCTGAGAATTGCTCGAAATTCCTCAATCCCTTTATGCTGAATAAAATCATCCATCCCGTTGGTTGCCTTTATCTCGCCGAACTCAATCTCAGATCTAGCGGTCCAGTCGCCTGTGACACTTCTCACTGGCACATTGAATTTAGCCAATTGCTTAGCCAATTTCCGCTGGGCCGCCCGCACATTTGGATTTGTGGCGGCATCAGCATCAAAAGCAATGATAAAGCCAAAGCCAGCCTCTGCGAGCTTTCTCAGTGCGGGTACTAGAAATCGCTGATTTTCGGGGTCGCGGGCTTTGCCGGTGAGGCCTTGCTCTACTCCTAGTAAGGAAATTGTGGGGATGCCGTTCGAGCACCCTGCAAGGGCTTTAAATACTCCCTCAGTAAGGAGAATATAAGGCACATCATTGATATAAAAAGCTTCTCGCTTTAGGGCTTCAATCTCCCAGTAGAGCGGGTTATCGGGAGATGGGGGGACGAAAGCATCAAATTCTCCGACTGACGTTAAATACTTTGGCGGCTCCTTTTTGCCTCGCTTCGGTTCTCGGATATTAGGCCGGAATTGTACTTGCCCATTTTGCCCTATGAACAGGATGCCCGCCGATTTTGTCGAAATCCCATAGAGCGAAGCTTGGGCGATGCTGGCACTGAAGCTGCATTCGCGGGCCCAAGGATTGAGCAATCCTCTGTCTGCGATGTGGGCTTCATGTTCGGGGGTGAGGAATTTTTCGCCGATGCTGCATAAAACTCCCCCTAACTCCAAATTTCCTGGCTCTTGAGGGGGGGATACTGCTAGAATTGAGTCAGGTTGTGTGTTTGGCGCATCCTTTTGGTGGGGGGATGCAGATTCAATTAAATTGTCTACAGATTGAATTGTATTTTCGTTAGAGTATGGCACAATGAGTGTAGCTTTCACTCTTTGTTAGAGTGTGAAAGCGATGTCCTAGCTCTTTAATCCGTGGAAAGATTTGGGGGAGTTAGGGTGAATATAGAAATTGCAAAAAGCGCGTAATCCCTTTGATTAGGCGCTTTTTTGCTGCGACGCTTCATCATCAAATTCAATTGCCAGAAACAACCGCACGGCGCGCTCAACCAGGCTGGAGCGCGTGAGTTTCTGCGTGGGGCCGCGATTCTCATCTAGGGCTTGGATAAGAACCGGGTCGATAGATACGTTGATACATTGTTTGGTTCGCATCGGTTGATTTTCCTCTGGGTTCTAGTAATAGTGTCACCACATTTTTAAGTTTTGCTAGTTTTACTCCTTTTGGTTTTGCTTGCTGTGGTTGGTTTGGCTGCGGGTGAGTCTTTGGGTTCAGGAGGGGGGTTGGTTTCTAGCCATATTTGCATTGCATCCTCAATCAAGATATTGCACAAATTAGATATACTCCTCCTTTCCTCCTTAGCCCGACGTTCCAAAGCCTGATAAAGCTCTGGGTCTAAATATATAGTCGTTCTCGGTTTTGGTGTTGGCACTGAAAGCGATTGAAAAGGGTGATGTTCATTATTCTCCCTTTTCAAGCTCCTTTTGTCATTCAGGTGCATTATCTGTTGACAAGTTCATTGGTAATTGCTAAAGTAACACGTATATCGATAGAAATCAATTTTATCGATAAAGTACCGATTTTTCCTGATAAATTATGGAACCCGACGAACAAGCCCAAAGCCTTGCCGTGATTGATGTAGAGTCCGAAGCAATCGATAATTGTGTCGAACCAGAGGAGCTAGAGGAGACTGAGCAATGGTACTCAGCTTTGCAGATTCAGGGGCTGCTGCGGTTGTCTAAAGCCGGACTGCAACAATCGATTTCTAAGCTTCAGAGCATCTACGGACTGGACATCCAAACCCTACGCCGTGGGGCTGCACGAGCTACCCAATACTCGGAGCTTGCCCTCAAAGCTTGCAAATTATTGAATGCAGGAAAACTGAGCGAATTGCGAAAACTGGTAGAAGCGAAACCGGCCGCGCCCTCTCCCTCTCAATGTGGCTCACTAACAATCTCCGAATACACCCCCGCCCTTGACCGCCGAATCACTCAATTGAGCCAGAATGCTGCTTCTACTTCGGCATCTTTGAATCAATCTGTACTCCAGCTTTTAGAACAAATCGCAACTGAAAACCAAGCATCACAACAGCGTGATTCGGACTTAGATAATGCTGAAATCAACGCAGCGCAAAACCGTGGCGCTGCACGAGCTTTAGCAGTATTCCAAGCTGAACAAAAAGCCCAAAATGAAGTGCTGGCTCAACTGCGGGCGATGAAGTTAGGAGGAGCTGAATAATGGCTTTTTTTAAAGTGAAAGTGCAACGCGAATTTTGCTCATCACCCCGCACCTTTAATGTAGTTGCCAGCAAATCTCAGTCAGCCATACAAGCTGCTGCGCTCCAACTACGAGAGGAAGGAATAACAGATGCCAAGGGCATTGAAGTAATTGGTCAAATTAACAGTTTGAGGGATTGAACATGGTACGCATTGTTAACGGTGTTTATTTTGAAGACGGCAAACCCGGCAAACGGGTTATTAACACGAACGGTGGTAACTATGTCGAGAAAATCGAGGGTGATTTTATCGCTGGCAGAGTTATCAACCATAAGCCATCGCCAACTCCAACACGCAAGGATTTGTCGAAAGACGGTGATGATGCAATTGACGTGAAATCTGAGGAGGTTTAGGCGATGCTTGATGATGACAAAGACTTCGACAAAAACCTGACAAAGATAATGGTTGGCGGTGCGTTATTGACCAATGCTCTTGTCTTTGCAGTTGGCTTTGACACAGGCTATCAATCTGGCGCAAAACGAGTTCCGGAACCGACAATTATTCACGGAAACGTCACGATTAACAACAGCATTAATCTGAATTCAGATGATGCCGGAAGCGTTTCTAAATAGGAGGGATTGAGCAATGACCAAAGTTTTTGAAATTACGCCTGAATCCAATCCAGAAATCTGGGCTCAGTTGCAGCCGCCTGTTACCGATGAGCCAGAGCGTCCGTGCATCAACTGCGATAAGTAGTTAAGCAAAATTAATTACATAATTATCTCCAAATTCTTTAAGAATTATTTCGACAGATGAAACAAGAGATTGCCAGCTAGAGTAGGCATCTATTTCGAGCCATTGATATTTGATAAACCGCCACAAAATCTCAATTAAATTCAATTCAGGTGAATAAGTAGGCAATTCAAATATAGTTAAACCGCGTTCTTTCCATTCTTCAATTTTCTCGAAAATGGCATTGCTAGTATGAATAGAAGCTTGATCTACTACAATAACTGTTGGCCGCTCCACCACAGCAAAGAAAGTATCTATGCAGGCTATGATTACATCAGAATTAATAGTCTGCTCTGAAACATAAGCATGAAGAGTGTTTTGCCGATTCATGATTCCCAAGACATTTAAACGCTTAGTTCTACGACTATCAATTGACAAATATTCACCAATATCTTGCCATCCATAAGGGACACAAGGAATGCCACAAAAGCCCGATTCATCCAAATAGTATAAATCAATTTTTCCCTCATCTTCTAATTGTTTTAATTCTGACAAGTTTTCTTTTTTTTCCTTGTATTCTATGGGGTCTGGCTTGCCGCCAACACCTCGACGCATCCTATGCCAACTCATCCTTTTTTTTTAATTATTCTCTTAATTGTTTCCGTACTTATATTAACAGACCATTCTTTTTTGATTTTTTGTACTACTTGCTTTAATTGTTTTGGTTGCAATTTTACCCAGTCTCTAATTTGATCTGATTGTGCGGAATTAAATGTTTCTTTTCTGCCTCTACCTGGTTTATTATATAATCCGAGCATTCCCTCATATTCCCATCGATTCAACCAGTTATACATGGTCTTATAACTAACTTTAAAGATTTTCATTAAATTTTTATTGTTGATATTTTGTGAAGCTAAAATCAGAAAATGTGCTCTTTGGCGCACTTGATGATGTCTGCTTTCGCGATAAATTCTGTTTAGCAATTTCAAGGAAAGTGGATTGATATCTCGAAGTAAAAACATATAAAACCTCTTTGAACACAACTAGATATTTTTTATTATATCATATTAGTTGTTTGTGTAATTAATTTTGTTTGACTACTTAACCTAGGATTCCCGGAGTGCCAATTTATGGCTGTTGGACTGGATTTGGCAACTGCGATCAAACTTTCGGAAAGCTGGCGGCGCGGTGAATATTTGTCGGCTGTCGGACACGATGGAGCAGATCGAGTATCTGACAAGCTCAACCAAATGACAAATCAAAGCCAGCCGATCGCCCTGAGAAAGTAAATCGGCTGGCCGCGTAAATTATCCCCTAGCTTGCGCTGGGGGAATCATCTAAGGAGATTTTACTATGGATTTTGGACGAGACAGCAGCAGCTCCGCAATAAGGAACCCAGCAGCGGGACACAGCCCCTACATTGATGAAAAAGCGGGAGACTGGGCAGACACAGAGGCTGACATTCTTTCATACTTGAGCGATGTTACGAAGCTTGAAGCGATGGCAGATAAAGCTGCCAACGCCGAACAGCTTGCCCTAGTTTTAGAGCCATTTTTAGATAACGCTGAAACCTATCTGGAGGCGCTGGGGAAAATTGCCGATGGTCAGGTCACGTGGACAGAAATTAGGAAAAAATTCGGCTCCAAAGTCGGGAATGCCATCGCTAAAATCCGCAAGCTCAATGCGGAATTCGGCTCGGAGATGGAGCAACTAGACGCCAAAGACCGCGCAGCAATGCTCAAAATTGAAGCCAAGCGACAACACGGGCTAGCCGAGATTGCTTCCGAACTCACGGGTGACTTACAAGCGGAATTGTGGCGACACGAGAACAAGATGGAGGCCATCGCAAATCGGGGCGAGGTGGCAGAGAAACGTCAGACCATCCAAGAATCACTCCGGGAGAGGCGACAGAAGCTGCTCAGTCGCGCAACAGTCGGCTCGGACAAAGGGATTCAGGAAAAAATACCAGTCACCATTGGTAAAGCCAGCCTCTCCAACAGCGTTTCGGCAACTGGTACGGCCTTAGGGTTTGGGGGCTGGGACGGCGAACGTAATGAACTTCAACAACCGTTAAGCAAGAGGGGACTTATGCACGAATTTATCGGGGCCAGTCCCCTCTCTTTTTCGGGAGGGGGCATTCAACAGCAACAGCAGCAGCAACAGCACCAACAACAACAGCAATATCAGCAAGTTATCGCACCAACAATTGACCAACCGCAGCCAGAGGAAACCAACGCCGAGCGCCAATACCGGGATGCTGCCAATCTTTGCGAAGTAGTAGCACCCACAGTCTTAGGTTCGGCAGTGGTTTTTATGTTCCATTCAATGCAAGTCGCAGGCGGGTCAATTGCTGCAATTGGTATCTACCAGATTTATTTAGCAGCCAAGATTAGCGGGCAATCAAAGCATCGCTTGCCTACTGCAATTGTCGGCGGTGGCGTGACGCTTGGCATGATTGCTAGTCTCGCTGAACCGCTATCTGAATCGCAACAAGTAAGCGATGTAGAACCACGCCTAGAGACAGGTATTAAAGAAATTCAGACAGTAAAAAAACCTGCTTCCAACGACTTTGACTACTTGCCTTCAATTGCGCTTGTGGTTATCGTTTTCTGCCTAATGTTCAAAGTCAAAGGAGGAAGCAAGTAATGACACCATTAACCGAAAAACACGCTCAATTACTTAAGTCAAACCGCGCACTGCTTCTGACCTTTGAAAGACTCCCGATTGCTGGCAAACTGTCAGCAGTTGCCTTGGCGCTTGTGATTGGGGTGGGTAGCGGAATAACCGCGCTAACAGGAACAGCCAGTAACAGGGTGCAACTTTGCATCCGCAATAAAAGTGCTTTGCAATGCGTTGACAAGGCAGGCAAACCCTACATCATGACCGAGTACCACGCAGAGAAGTGGAAAGCAAATCCTCTAGTAGTTGTTCATAAGAAAATCCCTGCAACCAATCCACATAAAGCGTTGTGGATGGCGCTTTGTGGATGCAGTTTTTGGGTTGCAGGTGTTGGATTCCGAAGCTTGCAAAACTCCGAGCGACAGCTTGCAAACTATGAGATTCTTGCAGAGAAGCGGGACTTGGCAAAAGGGCAGTTAGCTGCTCGTGCTGAACTGCTGGAAGATTATCGCAATGTGACAATTAGGGAAGTCCAGGTGCAGGGCGATTTGGATGCTACTGCGAACGATTGCGCTGTGGTTCTCAAGCAGTGTGAAATTCTGGGTGAAGCCGACATCCGCATCGCTCAAATGGAAGCTGAGGAAGCAGTTTTCGAGGCTGAAACTGCGGGATTGTCTGAGGAGAAGAGACAAGAATACATCGCATTTTTGCGGAACCAAAAAACTCCCTTTCAGTTTCAGTTGACAGGTACTCAAACACTAGACGGCATCAACAGCCCTGGCGACAAAGTAGATTCGGGTTCGGCACGAGCAATTGAGTCAAACCCAAACCTTGAGATAGCTCGACAAATAGCAGCCAAAGTTTTGAATTCGTTAGCAGGTATTAATACCTCAATCTTCTTGGCTGGCCCTACTCGCACTGGAAAAACCCGCACTCTACATAAGTGGCTGCGGGATTTGAGAATCCGATTTCCACAGGCAGAGATTTACGTAATCGCTCAAAAATACGAAGATTTTCCCGGCGTTCCTCGCAGCCGAATTATGATATTTGACCCACTACTTCCAGAGGAATCAATGAAGTTTTTGGATGAGGTTTATGAGAAATTGCAGAGTCGGAAATCCAAACCAGCAACCGAGGAAACCTACCGCAATCGCCCAATCAAATTAATCCTTGAAGATTGGTTTGCTACTCACCAATGCCTGTCTCAAAAGAGGAATGCTGCTATATGGGAAGACAAGGCTTCTAAACTGGGAAGCATCGCGACTGTAGGGGGTCAGTATAACGTGGGGTACTTCATCTGCACCCAAACTTTTAATATCGCATCTAGTGGGGTTGCAGACTCCAATATTCGCCTTAATTTAGCCTTGCTAGCTCAAGGTTTAGTACGCACTACGAGCAACGGTGAGGAGCAGGGTTCCTATGGCGTAATCGAGCAAATGCTCAACAACTCAAATGTAATTGCCAGCAAGGAAACACGGGATAGACTAGCAGCGGAATTGAGCTTATTAATCCCTGATTCGATGACCGAGCAAACCCCAATTATTTTTTCCACAATTGGCAATCCAGTATTAGGTCTGATGCCACAAATTGAAGTAAAAGAATCATGGATTGATGATGGTTTTGACGCTCAAAAAAATACTTTTGACAGTTTATTTGAGGTAGACAACAGCTCCCAAAAACCGCAACTGCCTGATGCTAAATACTGGAAGCGAATTTATGATTTGGAGTTCGATTTGGGCGATAAAAAGCCTTCTGACAGTCAGGAAGGTAACAGCGAATTGTCAGGAAATGAGGGTCAGTCAGGGCAGTCAGAATCTTTGTCAGAAGGTCTGGAACCTTTGTCGGATAAGGAGTCAGGCGAAATACCCCGGTTTGTTTGGACTGTTCGAGGTTTTGGTCAAATGTACCCTAACCTGGCTCCTGAGCAATTATTTGAGTCAGTGTCAGAAGCAGCTCGACTGGGACAGAAACCCAGAGATATTATTAGGTCAATCCTGAAATGTGGAGAGAAAAATGGCCACCCAACACGCAGTTATTCACAGCATGGGAAGACGCTGCTCAAGTGGTTGATTGAGAATTACGATGATGGCTTCATTGCACAGTTACCAAAGATTCAAGAGTTTCTACAATCCGAAAGAGGAAATAACAATGCTTCGTAAGTTCCTAAAACTCTTGTCAACCTGCATCTTGGACAAGCTTTACGATGTCACCTTTGCGCTCGCTAGTTCGGCGCGGTGACATCATCTTAGAGAAAGACTTGACAAACAATGACCGCAACTAAAGGAGAACAAAACAATGCCGACTATCAAACAGTACGAACATTCCGGCAACCCGCCGATTCCTGATGAATTAGCTACCTGCATCGCCTTCTTGCAAGCTGCAAAACTCAGAGCCGAAGCGCACATCTGCAACCCCTTTACAGATACGTCGTGGCTGGAGGAGCCCGAACAAAAATTGATTGATATTGCCAGCGAAAGCATTGACTTGGCTGTGGCGAATTTAGAAGCGTTAAGGGAGGCGTTAAGACGGAACGAGGAAGATGATGAATAACCCCAGTAGCACTTACCTAATCTCTGTCCGCCCGACGTGGGCTTCTGCCTTCTTCCTTGACCGCAATCCGAAAACAATCGAACTGCGAAAAGGTAGCTTTGGGGCATCCCTGAAAACGGGCGATAACTTAGTTATCTACTCAACCTTGCCACAAGGAAAAGTGATCGGTACGGTTAAAGTTGTCAAACGTGAACCTCTGATTATTGATCGTTTGTGGGAGCAGTCACAACGAGGTAAGCTCGCCTACGTTACGCAATCGGAATTTGACACCTATTATTCAAATACCATTTGTGGCGTGGGTATTTGGGTCAGCGAGCCAAAGCAGTGGAAGCAGCCGATCGGGCTTTTTGAAATGCGAGAAATATTAGGCAAACGCTGGCAACCCCCACAGCAACTTCAACAATTAAATACTGATCAGTTGACAGCACTGAACATCGCCCGCTGAACATCGACAATATAAACGAGCGCTACGGTGTTAGAGAAGATTTGACATCTCCGGCGCGACCTGATATTCAATAACCAAAAACCAAAAACCTATGGCCCAGATTGATGCAATGTTTTTCTACCACAGCTTTCTGTATTGGGTCGATCGGCGGGGAGACTTCCAAATTTGCTGCCCACTTTACGGATATACCTACCTAGGGAAAGGAGGAGCAGTCCAAGCCAAAGAAAAAATCGAGCTCTTTCTGGAACAGAGGGCAGAGAAAGAGAAAGCCGATCGCGATCGCCAAAAACCCTAGACCCGCTATACTGCGGATAATTGCGGCAAAGATTACCTGTTGCCAATTACCAATTGCAAATTACCCATCGTGTAAAAAGCTCCCTGATATTTCGGTCGGGGAGCTTTTTTTGTTTGGGCGATCGCAATTGCCCAAGTACATTGCCCCTATTATTTATTCTTCCTTCCCTTGCTCTTTCAAAAAAAGGATTGAAGCGCTGTTTGTGGTGTACCTGCGGGGAATTTCCCCAAGTCTGCTTAGCGTGTCCTCCCCTATGATGGTGAAGCCATCGTCGGCAATTTTGTATGATGTTTCCTCGATTATGATGACGTAGCCATCCTTCGCAATTTCAACTACGCGCCCCACTTTCTCGGAGTCGCAGCGGGCTACTACCAAGTCGCCAACTTCCCCATTAATTATTTCGCCCCAATAATTTCTCATTAGTCCGCTCCTCCAAAAATTCTAGAATAGCAGTCACATCTGCCAATTCCACCTTCGATTTCTTACGCAGTCCCTTCAACTGATTGAGCAAGTCGGCCGGCTCCGGTAGTTCGATCGCTGGTGCTGGGTTCCGGTCGATCGCTGACGGGGGATTGCCTTTGAATTTTGCCAGTTCTTCCCGCGTCCGTTCGAGTTGGGCTTGGATTTGCTGGCGATCGGCTTGCTCTGTCTCAAGTTGCTGGTTAAGTTGCTGGCTAATGATTACCAGTGTTGAATAGTTGTAATCTTTCTCTGCCAATTCCTTTTTTGTTGCTGCGAGCTCGTCTTGAGTTTGTTTCAATGCCTGCCTGAGCGATTCCTCTTCGTTGTGATCGGTCAGGCGGCCAACTCCCCCAGCTCTACCCTCAATTCTGCGTTTGCCTGCTCGATCTCGCCTGCCTGCCATGTTTTGATCTCCTCTAGTTCTGTCCGGAGTGGCTCGGTCTTACTCTCAATAATTTCTGTTATACGCTCTTCCCAGTTGTCAGACAAAAACAGTCTTACATCATTTGCCGACTGTCTGACTTCTGCGGGTGCGGGTAAGACAACAGAGCCATTAGATAGCGCCTCGATGCCTGCTCGCACAATTTCCATCAAAGTCTTAGAGCGATCGCATCCATGCTTAGCATTAGCCGGATAACGCTCTTTCCCTAGAGAGACAAAACCGACATTTTTAAGAGCGACACAACATCACCCCCGCCCCGACTAAAGCCCCGATTGTGCTGGCAATCAGTCTGAACCTGAATTGCAGTAAATCAATTTTCAGGATGGCAATAATTGCATCATCTAGCAGCCAAGCGCTAGCGCTGACAATGAGTTTGAGTGCGAACAATGCTTGCACAAACAGCAGCAGGGAATTTAGATGTAAATATGCTCAAAATCTGTCATCTATAAGATATAGATTTATGGTGAGTGTTTATTCCTTTTCTAAGCTATTTGTATTTTAGATAACAAATTCTAAAAGAATAAGCCTGAATAATATATTTGCTTTGATCTAGATGGATCAGGGGATTACAGACATTTACCATAAAAAAGCA
>NZ_JAUBTT010000111.1:0-24659 GCF_036705125.1 Microcoleus sp. B7-D4 | reverse complement strand
CGAGGAAAATAAACGCTCAGGAGCCACATTAGGGAACATCTGACTGACGGCTCGGACAGTCCACACAAAGCCGGACAGCTTGTCTGGCAACGGTTCTAGCTCATCGGACTCAATCTCGTTATCGGACTCACTATCCGATGATGTGCCATCTTCCGTCGGACTATCGGACTGCTTTTTATCCCCCAAATTGAACTCCAAATTGTAAATACGCTCCCAGTATTCAGCGTCAGAAAGCTGGTTTTTTTGGGCGCTGTTACCCGTCTCCGATGAACTATCAAAGATGTTATCTGGAGCCTCGGAACCGCCATCAATCCATGAGGTGTTCACTTCAATTTGTGGCATTAAACCTAATACGGGATTCCCAATCGTGGAGAGAACAATCGGCGTTTGCTCAGCCATAGAAGCCGGGATTAATAGGCTCAAGTCCGCTGTTAGTCTATCCCGTGTTTCCTTACTGGCAATGACGTTTGAGTTGTTTAACATTTGCTCGATTACGCCATAAGACCCTTGTTCCTCACCGTTGCTCGTAGTGCGTACTAAACCTTGAGCTAGCAAGGCTAAATTAAGGCGAATATTGCTGTCCGCAACCCCACTAGATGCGATGTTGAAAGTCTGCGTACAGATGAAGTAGCCGACATTATACTGACCCCCTACGGTCGCTATACTTCCCAGTTTGGAAGCCTTCTCTTCCCACAGTTGCGCGTTTCGTTTCTGCACTAAGCACTGGTAAGTGGCGAACCAATCTTCAAGGATTATTTTAATTGGTCGGTTGCGGTAGGTTTCCTCGGTTGCTGGCTTAGATTTCCGACGCTGCAACTTCTCGTAAACCTCATCCAGAAACTTCATCGACTCGTCTGGAAGTAGCGGGTCAAATATCATGATTCGATTTCTCGGAACGCCGGGAAAATCTTCGTATTTCTGGGCGATGACGTAAATCTCTGCCTCTGGGAATCGGGTTGTTAAATCCTTTAGCCACTTACGCAGAGTGCGAGTTTTCCCGCAGCGAGTAGGAGCTGCTAGGAAAATCGAACTGTTTATTGCCACCAAAGAATTTAAGGTTTTGGCTGCTATTTGATGAGCTATCTCAATGTTGGAGTTTGACTGGATGGCTGGCGCTGAATCAGATTCAACTTTGTCACCAGGGTTATTGATGCCGTCGAATGTTTGCGTCCCAGTCAGCCGAAGTTGAAAGGGATTTTTTTGATTCCGCAAAAAGTCGATATATTCTTGCTTTTTATCCTCTGGTAAACCCGCAGTTTCTGCCTCAAAAACTGCTTCTTCAGCTTCCATTTGAGCAATGCGGATGTCGGCTTCACCCAAAACTTCACACTGCTTGAGAACCACAGCGCAGTCATTCGCGATAGCTTCCAAATCACCCTCGGTTTGAACTTCTTTAACCCTCATAGCTCGGTAATCTTCCAGCAGTTCAGCACGAGCATTGAGTTGCCCTTTTGCCAAGTCCCGCTTCTCTGCAATGACTTCATAATTTGCAAGTTGGCGTTCAGAATTTTGCAGACTTCTCAAGCCAACACCTGCCACCCAAAAACTGCCTCCAGCAAGCGCCATCCACCATGCTTTATGGGGATTTGTGGCGGGGGTTTTCTTGTGAAAAACCACCTCACCAGGGATGCCATTAGCCTTCCACTGCTCTGCGTGGTATTGGGTCATTAGATACGGTTTCCCCGTTTTGTCAGCACATTGCAGCGACTGTTTGCTGCGAATGCAGACCTCCACCATGTCGCTGGCTGTTCCTTTTAGCGCATTGATTCCCCCATAAACTCCCAGTACAAGCGCTAGAGCCACAGCCGACAACTTGCCTGGAATTGGGAAACCTTCAAAGGTCAGAAGCAATGTGCGGTTTGACTTAAGTAATTGAGCGTGTTTTTCTGTTAATGGCGACATTATTTCTTTGCTCCTTTGACCTTGAAAATCAAGCAAAAGATGATAGCTACAAGCGCAATTGACGGCAAGTAATCGAAGTAGTTAGGAGCAGGTTTTTTCACGGTCTGAAGCTCTTTGATTCCTGTTGTCACACGCGCTTTTGCATCGCTTGCTTGTTGGGATTCCCCCACTGGGTCGGCAAGGCTAGCAATCATGCCAAACGTCACCCCAGCGCCAACAATTGCAGTAGGCAAGCGATGCTTAGATTGCCCGGTAATCTTGGCTGCCAAATAAACCTGGTAAATCCCAATCGCCACTACCGAACCGCCTGCGACTTGCATGGCATGGAAGGCAAAAACCACTGCTGAACCAATAGCTGTGGGTGCGATAACTTCGCAGAAATTAGCAGCATCCCGGTATTGGCGTTCGGCGTTAGTTTCCTCTGGTTGTGGTTGGTCAATTGTTGGTGCGGTAACTTGCTGATATTGCTGTTGCTGGTGCTGTTGAAGACCCCCTCCCGTAAAGGAAAGGGGACTCGCCCCGATAAAACCTTCGTGCATAGTCCCCTCTCTTTTAACGGTTATTGAAATTCATTACGTTCGCAAACCAGCCCCCAAACCCTCTAGCCGTACCAGTTGCCGAAACGCTGTTGGAGAGGCTGGCTGATCCAATAGTGACTGGCACTTTCTCCTGAATCCCTTTGTCCGAGCCGACTGTTGCGCGACTGAGCAGCTTCTGTCGCCTTTCTCGAAGTGATTCTTGGATTGTCTGACGTTTCTCTGCGACCTCACCCCGATTTGCGATGGCTTCCATCTTGTTCTCGTGTCGCCACAGCTCGGCCTGTAAGTCGCCTGTGAGCTCGGAAGCAATCTCGGCTAAGCCGTGCTGACGCTTGGTTTCAATCTTCAGCATTGCTGCACGGTCTTTGGCATCTAATTGCTCCATCTCGGAGCCGAATTCTGCGTTGAGTTTGCGGATTTTCGCAATTGCATTCCCAACTTTAGAGCCAAATTTCTTCCGAATTTCCGTCCAAGTAACTTGTCCGTCGGCAATTTTTCCCAGCGCCTCCAGATAGGTTTCAGCGTTATCTAAAAATGGCTCTAAAACTAAGGCAAGCTGTTCGGCGTTGGCTGCTTTATCTGCCATCGCTTCAAGCTTCGTAACATCGCTCAAGTAAGAGAGGATGTCCGCTTCTGTGTCAGCCCAATCTCCCGCCTTCTCATCAATGTATGGGCTGTGTCCCGCTGCTGGGTTCCTTATTGCTACGCTGCTAGTGTCTCGTCCAAAATCCATAGTAAAATCTCCTTAGATGATTCCCCCAGCGCAAGCTAGGGGATGATTTACGCGGCCAGCCGATTTACTTTCTCAGGGCGATCGGCTGGCTTTGATTTGTCATTTGGTTGAGCTTGTCAGATACTCGATCGCCCGCAGGATGCCCAACATGGGGCAGAAATTCACCGCGTCGCCAAGATTCGGAAAGCTCGATCGCACGTTCTAAGTCGAGCCCAACTGCGACATACTGGCACTCCGGGAAACCGAGATTGCTGCACCCTTCAACATCACAGCCAGATTTAGACAGAGTAGAAAAAGTCATCATTAATCCCTCAAGCTTTGAATTTGTCCGATTATTTCAATCCCCTTCGCGTCCGTAATTCCTTCTTCTCTCAGGCTTTGGGCTGCTGCCAGCACAGCGTCCTGAGACTTGTTAGCTACAACATTAAATACTCGCGGGGTGTTGTATTCGCGCTGCACTTTCACTTTGTAAAAGCTCATGATTCCGCCCCCAGCTTCATTGCCCGCAGTTGTGCCAGAACTTCAGCTTGTGCCTTCTGTTCAGCTTGAAATACTGCCAGAGCTCGTGCAGCCCCACGGTTTTGAGCAGCATTGATTTCAGCATTGTCCAAGTCAGCGTCGCGCTGTTGAGCAGCCTGGTTTTCGGCTGCGATTTGAGCTAAAAGCTGTTGCACATTTTGATTCAAAGATGCGGAATTAGAAGTTGCAGTTTGATTGAGTTCTGCAATCCGTCTGTCAAGTGCAGGCGTGTATTCAGAAATTGTTAAAGCTCCGGTTGCAGTAGCAGAAGTCGCGGCCGGTGTCGCTTCTACCAGCTTTCGCAGTTCGCTAAGTTTTCCTGCATTCAATAGTTTGCAAGCTTTGAGAGCAAGCTCAGAGTATTGGGTTGCACGAGCAGCGCCACGGCGTAGGGTTTGGATGTCCAGCCCGTAGATGCTCTGAAGCTTGGAAATCGATTGCTGCAATCCGGCTTTGCTCAGTTTCAGCAGCCCTTGAATTTGCACCGCAGAGTACCAGGTTTCCTCGTCCTCTGGCTCAGGATTATCGATTGGCTCGACTTCAACGTCAATTACAGCAAGGCTTTCTGGTTTCATAGTTTAGTCTGTCTCAGAAACGATATTTATCGATAAAAACGATTTCTATCGATATGTGTGTTAGTATATCAGTGCATCGGTGCATTAGTCAACTAATGCTTTTTGGCTCTTGTTCTCGAATAAATTGATGGCTTTATGCGTTAATGCCTTGTTGCTCAAATAAACTGGTGGATATGTCCATCAGCAAAAGGGGTAATGTGGCAAAAGGAGAGATGTCAATTCGGGTCTATCTGTTACCCGAATTAAAAGACAAATTTAAAACAGCTTGCTTTCTTAATGGGCTGAATATGTCAGATGTTACCGCCGCACTTATTGAAGAATGGGTGGCGAAAAATCCTGTAGACCTACCAGCATCCCCAAGAATTTCTAAGGCGCTAACCGAAACTGGTTCCGCCGACCCGCAGCCCCCCAAGCCGGAGCCAACAGCAGTGGAAACAACCACAGCGAAGGCTAAGCGGGGCAAGGTAAGTAAAGGTGCTAGTTGATGTCTAGCAACTATTTAGCAAATGTCTAGCAAAGGAGAGTAAAACTTAGTGAGCGAATCAGTTAGAGCCGTTCGGGCCTCGGTGCAAATAGGTTCCCTAGCAGTAGATGGGTTTATGCTGCCAGATGGCAGTTACAGGATGAGCCAAACACAGGCGGCGGAATGTGTGGGGAAACCTGAAATTAACGCCCGACGCTTTTTGGATTCAAAAGCCATCAAATCTTTACTGGGTCAAGGTTATACGCCCGACAGTATTGAGATTGAAGCAAGTTCCGATCAACTTCGCGGCCAGAGTCGATTCAATGCCCTTCCCCTAGAAGTGGTTACTGCTTACTGGCTTAGTCAGGCCGGCGAAGGAAATAAACAGGCATTGAGCTTGGTTTGGGCGCTGCTGACTGAAACCCTAGAACGTCGCTTTGACACTGCTTTTAACATCACTCGCAGTGAGACGGAACGAAACGAACTCCTGAGTCAGCGAGTTCAACAGCTTGAGCGTGATATCAGAGAAGCATTCTGGGTTGACGATGAAGCCAGAATCGAACGCGACCACTACGAACGGTTGCTCAGAGAGAACGGCATTGACCCGTGGGGCATTCCGGGAGCCAGAGATGAGTCTGGCTGAACAGCACAAGAGCAAGACTGACTATCCCGTCTTAGCTATTCGGGCGATCGCCCCTAGGGAGTTGTGGCGGCGCCAGCGATCGGCGGGTGTGGAGAGTTGGAGTGGCGTAGGCGATCGGTGTGGAGCTTAGAAAGAAGGCAACAAAGAAAACTTAGAAAAATCTTTAGAAATCCTTGGAAATCCTTGGAAACCCTTGAACAGCCTCGCTAAGAAATGCTAGAAAAATCGTTTTTTTATTAATTTCTTACGCCCTAATACGTGCAGCGACAAGGTAGGTGTACTACTGCTGGTAACAGTAAAACTACGATTGGTAAGGGTAGTAGCCAAAGCAAATTGCTATCTAGGGTAGTAGCAACGAGATGGTAATAGCAAATGCTAGGCACTATCTAGGCGAACACCTGTCACGGCTTACTGTGTAAGGTTCACCTTACCATTTATCGTCTAGCTATTTAGCTACCTAGATAGCTAGGTTCAAGAATTGGATTGAAACGTTCGATCGCAATTGCAATTCTTATTGTAAGATGGAGAGAACCACATTTTTTGTGAGGCCTATGTCTCGTGTTTCGCCAACAAGGATGACTTGCACAATTAGCGACGAATTGCTAGCCGAACTAGATGAAGCTTGTTACCAAAGCCGAGTTTGTCGCTCTGAATTTGTGCGCGAAGCTCTGGCAATCTATCTCAAAAACTTTCACGCACAGAGCACCAAGCTTGCCACGCCAAATGAAAAAGCACTGGCAGAATGAGACTTCCAGTGCTTTTTTAGTTTATTTTTTAGTGTAAACGTCCTGTTTTTGTTCTCTTTTTAATCTTGGCGGATTGAATTAACAAAAACAGGAACTTAAGCCATTTAAAGGGGTGTGGCTTATTGCTTGATGTCAACCCCTACTAATAAATTGTGTCTTATTTTGGTCAAAAAAGCAATCTAAGGTTGCGCGTTCAAAACGAGGGATACAGCGCTCTAGACAGCGTTAAAAATTCTTCTAAGCCTTATTCTACCTCAACTGTACCACAATCTCCTGTAAACACGCAAAATAACCGGGGATTTTCTGCTGTTGATTTTGGAACGACGATCGGGGGTGCAGTGTAATGAAAGCCACTACCTCTACATCGATCGACCTACACTTCAACATTCACGACTACAAAGAACGGTTAACCCCATCCAAAAAAGGGAAGTTCCACTGCCCGGTCTGCAATGATCCAAATTTCAGCATCGACAAGAAGGGCCCTGGATATGCCTGTTACAAAGGTGGTTGTGAGGCTAAAGATATTCAAGAAGCCATCCGCCCCGCCGCCGAAGTTAAACAGCTACTGGAAGCCGATCGCGAGCGCAAGAGAAAAACCCCAGTCCCGTACAGTTTGTCAGCCGCACACCTCAAGGAAATGGCACTCAGTGGCATCCCTGAAGGTTTGGCGCGGATGAGCATTCGATCGGTAGACGATGCTCACCAGATAGCTGAATTCCTAGACTGGAAAGGATACATGGGGTCGATCGGCTGGCTGTATACCGGAGTAGACCCAGAGACGGGATTTGATACTGGTATTGGACAATTTAAGCCTGACGAACAATTCGCCTTTCCTAACGGCAATCTTGCCAAATATCTAAGCCAGAAACACGCTTACGACGCCGCCTGTTTAAGAGTGCCGTGCTGGGTAATGCGTAAGGTTAGCAGCCGTTACGGTGTTCCGATGCCGGACGGTATGGCGGTTATAAACGACTCAGACGATGTAACTCCCGTATTTTGGCGCTGGGTTATCGACAACCCGCAACTACCCATCAGTCCCGCCGAAGGGGTTAAGAAAGCGCTGCTGTTACTAGCTGAAGGGCGGATTGGAATCTCGATCAGTGGCGTAGATATGGCGACGATCGGGCGTGGGGTGGATTTAGTACCGAGCCTGAAAAAGCTGGCAGTCAAAGGTCGCCCGGTTGAACCGTTCTATGATGCCGACATTATTGAGAAACCTGATGTAGAAAATGCTTTGATGGCTTTCGGTGCAGCGTTGACACGGGCCGGCTGTGTAATTACTGTTCCGACGTGGGATTTAAAACTGGGTAAAGGTGTTGACGATTTGGCTGTTAACGAAGGTGAAACTTGGGAAAGTTGCCTTACTGTCTTGAGCTACAAAGATTGGCTCAAAAAATTGGAACAGCAGCGGCAGGAATCCAAAAAGCGATCGCCCGTCAAGAAAAGCAAAGATACGGTTGATTCACTTAAGCAAAACTCTGAGCAACCGTCAGAGGAGGAATTAGACAGAATCCACGAAGAAAACCTTAAATATGGCGATGACCCAGAGCGAAAAGTTGAATTCAATCAGCAAGCACTAGGTTTTCTATTTGGTGACAAACCTTGGATATGTGCTGATGGCAAACTCTACTACTGGACTGGCAATCATTACAAGTATTCTCCCGATTCCGAGCAACGCCCCCGAATTGCCTCATACTGCAATAGCTTCCCGGTCTTTAAGGAAAAGAAAGGACTAACTTTCCCCTTCGCTAATCCAGCCTCAGCTAATCAAGTTCTAGAGTGGGCAAAGATGCGACTAGAAATCAATTCTGATTTACTAAATCCTCCCGGCTTGAACTGTACCAACGGTGTCCTGCAACTACATTGGGATACTACCGCAGTAAGATTAGCTCCGATGCCTAGATGGGAACTGATAGAGCATACTCCCGACCTTTACTACACCTACCAGCCGATCGCCACTTATAACCCGGAGGCTGTGACCGAGCACTGCGATCGACTGATGGAAGTTCTCAGCGCACCCCAGCAAGACATTTTCCTCAAAACCATCGCTGCCAGCCTAGATCTAGAAACAGTCCGCAAATACAAAGGTCGGATGGTAAGAGCGCTGCTGCTTAAAGGCTACGGCTCCAACGGTAAAGACACGCTCAGGGAAATAGTGAGCTTGATGTTTGGCCGTATCGGCATGACCGCTGCCACACTTTCTGATTTTGCGGCCTATGACGAGGGTCGCAAGTTCCCGCTGGCTCGCACTGCTAGCAGTCGAGTCAACTGGGCTAGCGAAAATGCTCAGACGGCGCGACTGGACAAAATCCAAAGTCTCAAAGCTTTCATCACTGGGGATACGCTATCCCGTGAAGGGAAGGGTAAAGACGAAGAAGACTTCATTCCTAAAGCGATCGCTGTCTTTAACTGCAACGATACGCCCAATATGCAGGGAAGTTTGGAAGCTATCAAGTCTCGGTACGGTGTTTTGAGCTTTGACAAGACGTTCAAGGTCAAAGCTGACCCAACACGGGGGGAAATTGAAGCCGACCCACGATTTAAATACGACCCAGACTTTCTGAAAGCAGAAGTATTGCCAGCATTCTTAAACAAAGTCCTTGACGCTTTGGTAGCGCTGATGGCTGATGGCATCGACTACACAGCCACCGAGGCTGCTATGGCGGCAATTCAGGCAGAGAATTCTCACTTGTTCCAGTTCTCGCAAGACACCGGACTTAACTATTCACCCGACGATAGCCTTACCGCTAGCGATATCTGGACACGACTAGAAACGTGGTATCAGGACAACGGGACGCTGGTGTATGAAACTGCAAGCAACGACAAACTTAAGGCGGTGTGGTTTGACCAACCAAAAAGAGGCGACTACAACGTAAAAGGAGCTAATCAGGTACTAGCAAGAATTCAAGCATTGTTCCCCAAGGCGACTCGCACCACTATTTATTCTGCTACAGCCAAAAAGTCTGTACCTGCACTTACAGGTATTGGTTTTGTAGCTACCCGCCCCAGTTCCGACCCAGTTCCGACCCAATACCCGCCCCAAGAAACTGTTACACAGCAAGACTTCCGACCCACCCGACCCAGTTTTTCTGATTTTGAGCAAAATCAAAAAATTTTAGAAGAAGTGGAAGCAGAAACGGAAGCGGATCTCGAAAATCTTGCTGATAATTTTGTCTCTGAAACAGTAGAACCTGTCAAAACTGGGGCGGGTGGCTCGGAATCCTTAGATATCAAGGTTTCTTGGGGCGGAACTGGGGCGGAAACTGGGTCGGGTGGCATAGAAACTGGGTCGGGTGGAGTTGAAAAAACGATCGCACTGCCGGAACCGGAAACAACACCAACAGCACAAACAGCACCGCCAACAGCACCGACAGCACAGCCGATCACACCCCCGGAACCCGAAACAGCACCAACAGCACAAACAGTCGCGCCGCCGGAGCCGGAAACAGCACCAACAGCACCAACTGTACCAACACCGCCAACAGTCGCACCGATCGCAGATGAGTTGCCGTTACCGACAATCATCAAAAACATTCGAGAAGCCATCACCAACATTGACCAAGCTGCTGCAAAGATTACTTGGCAGAAAATCAAAAACTCGGCAACTCAGAAGGAAGCGGTAAAAGCCGATCTGGAGCCTGATGAAAATCTGAATTTCCGGCTGCTGCTAAATACTGGCTGGCTCAAGGGTACGCAGGTACGGTACACCGGAACGAAATTTGCGGAACAGTATGCGGGTATCGAATTAACGGTTGAAGATTTGCGAGACCGGAACGGAATCACCTGCCGGAAGCCTGACGGAAGCTACACCGCCGACCTGGATAAGGAGGATTTAGAGAAGCTTGAGCAGCCGGAGGTGATCGAAGATGCCGAATAATTTAGTCGTTGCCATTCGATCGCCCGCGCCCATCCAGACCGACCCCGCCACCCATGCCGAATGTTTAGCATTTGTCCGTACTACCCTTGCCCAAGCCGATCGCCAAACTGCCCTAGACATCAAAAACGTACTAGCCGAAGTTTGCGCTTCTGGTTATGCCGATCGCGCGCAAATCTGGGCTGACCTCACCCCAACTGAGCAGCAGCAATTCCAAGAATTACTCGGCCCGCTACCGATCGCCCGCGAGTTTGCCCGAAGAATCCGAGAGGCGATCGGCTACCAGTCCCCGGCTGTAGCTTCGGCTATTTGGACTGACTTTGAACGCGCGATCGAACGTGGCGAATTGTCAGTCGCCGATGTTGTGGCGGTTGTCGGCGATCGGCACTTCCTAGATTTTCAGGAATTGGTCGCGCGTTGCCCAAAATATTTTAGCGAACTCTCCGCACCGTCGATCGAAGCCGCCACCAAAAAAATTAGCTGATTTTTTGTGTGCCCTAAAGTCAGGAATTTGCAGTATAAAATCAGGCGTTTGCAGTACAAAATCAGGTCTTTGCAGGTATTTGTAGGGGCTGCATTTTACCTGCATTTACCTGAAAATATCCTGCTTTCCGTCTGCAATTTCCAGCCAAATTACTGCCTTTTTGTGCTGTTCGTGTCTTGACCTGTTGGGACTGCTTATAGTTGTTCTCTCTCAGTAGCAAGCAATGTTTTTGTGATCACAAACTTGACTTTTACTTGCAGAAACAAAAACAATGCGCCCTTATGAATGGGGAATCTTAGGTATCAAGGCGCTTGATTTTTACCCGCTCTGAGACTGTGCCTGCTGCTCACATTGCTCCTCCTGTTGTGGCGGTTTTTGTGGAGGCGATCGACGCTGGCCAGCTTACAACCGCCGATGTTCTGGCCGTTGCGGGTGTGGCAGAGTTTGCGGAGTTCGATCGGCTGTTGGGTTTGCGCCGCGCATGAAAACTGATATTTTTTCATACTTTTTGATAGCGAAAACTAACCAAAACTAACCAAGCCGATCGTCCGTAATTCCGCTCCCTGGTTCTCTTTCCAGTTCTGTAGACGGAAAAAAGCAACCAGGGATAAGACATAAATCAGCATATTTTGTACATATTGCTGCTGACTTTATTGGGCTTTTAGCCCGATCGAACACCACCCCAAAAAAATATGACAATTTTACAATTTCAGAAGTTTTACGAATTCGACATCCGGGTTATTGAGATTGACGGGCAACCTTGGTTTGTCGCCAAAGATTTATGTACTGCTTTGGGCATCCGCAATTCCCGGCAAGCTTTGCGAAGGCTCGATAAAAGCGAGAAAATGCCTCTTTCTTACGAAAAGGTACGGGCCTGTAATGACGACCCAGACACCACAAGGCTTTCAGCCGTCTCTGAATCGGGGATGTACTCTTTAATTTTCAGCAGCCGCAAGCCAGCGGCAAAGGAATATCGTAAATGGGTATGCGAAGAAGTTTTGCCCAGTATCCGCAAAACCGGGCGCTATTCCTTGGGCGAAGAAGTTGCTCCTCCCCAGTCATTACTTGCTGAATCAGAAGCAAAGCTTACCAGGGCGCAGCAATTGGCACTCTGGGCGCGGGAAATGGCGGAAGCAGAACAACAACAACTACAACAACAGCAAAGGCGAATAAATCCAGGTCGTTAGTCCGATCGCCTGGACGAACACCGAGGCCGGGGATTGACCCCAGAGACGGCCGCACTTCTTCGATCGCACATTCTGGGAATACAGCCGCCGGAGATGGGAGAAGAGGAAGCGGAGTTTAATTTACTTTATTTAACTTTATTTAACTTTATTTGACTTTATTTGACTTTATTTGACTTTTCTTGACTTTTCTTGACTTTTAGCCCGATCGCCCACAACTCCCGCTAATCTGGGATGGGGTGCGATCAGGTGAATTAATACACTTAATACAGTGTTTTTACGCTGTCTGATAGTGCAATAAATGTACTTAATGTACTTTCTGGACTGTTTGATCGCCTGTGCAGTACAAAAAGTCTACATAAGAGTCTACATAACCCTGACTCCCCGGCGGGTGCGATCGAGGGGGAGATTGCTTATATTTCCTTATATTTTGTTATTTTTCCTTATGCCCGCCCTCCACATAATGTGGAACCGACAGCCACAGGCATTACAGCTTTTGTCGTGTCGATCCGTCGGTAGCAGCCGCCTGCTTGACTTTTCGGGTTAGAACACAAAAAGCTCGATCGCCTTGTCGTAAGCGACATTCCGCCACTCGCAGATCGCCAGTAATATTGCCCAAAACCTAATCTGCTTGTGCTAGCAGTTTTATCTAGTTAGCTTACTAGACAAACAACCACTATAAGCTAGCGTATGTCTAGTGGCTTAACTAGACAGGGGCTAAGCCTGTTTAAGAGCTAGAAAATGTTTAAGTCTAGCTATGCAATGCTGTAGGGGAGCCCTAGATCGGCATATACTCTAAAACAGAAATGGTAAACATCCCGTAGCAAAGTTAGATGTTCGAGCAAACCTTTAGAAATATTGATGACGTTCTCAGAAAGGAGGCGGGCTGCACTACGGAGCTGGACTATACAGAGCAAACGTCTTGGCTATTGTTTCTGAAGTATCTGGATGATCTGGAACAGGAAAGGGCGCTAGAGGCAGAGCTAGTCGGTAAAGCTTATGAGTTTATTATTGATGAGGCGCATCGGTGGTCATCTTGGGCAGCACCAAAAAAGCCAGATGGCAAGGTGGATCACGATCATGCGCTGATTGGCTCTGATCTAATTGATTATGTCAACCGCACGTTATTCCCATATTTACAGGGTTTCAAGCAACGGGCTACCAGCCCCGATACGATCGAATATAAGATTGGCGAAATTTTTAGCGAGATAAAAAACAGGTTTCAAAGCGGCTACAGCCTGCGGGATGCGCTGGAATATATTGATGAGCTACGGTTTAAATCGCAACAGGAGAAACACGAGCTATCCCATCTCTATGAAGCCAAAATCAAGAATATGGGCAATGCGGGGCGTAATGGTGGTGAATATTACACGCCGCGTCCGTTGATTCGGGCCATGATTCAGGTGGTGAAACCGAAAATAGGCGATCGCATTTATGATGGTGCTTGCGGTTCGGCAGGATTCTTGTGCGAAAGTTACGATTATTTGCGTCAGGGTAATCTCACCACGAAACAGTTAGAGACACTTCAGAATAATACGTTTACGGGGAAGGAAAAGAAGAGTCTGGCCTATGTCATTGCGATCATGAATATGATTTTGCATGGCATTGATGCGCCGAATATTATCCACACCAACACGCTGACGGAAAATCTTAGTGATATTCAGGACAAGAATCGTTTTGATGTAATCTTTGCAAATCCGCCCTTTGGGGGGAAGGAACGCCCGGAAATACAGCAGAATTTCCCAATTAAGACTGGGGAAACGGCATTTCTGTTTTTACAGCATTTCATCAAAATCCTGAAAGTCGGCGGCAGAGCTGGAGTGGTAATCAAAAACACGTTTCTGTCAAATTCGGATAATGCTTCACGGGCTTTGCGTCAAGAGCTTTTGAGTAGCTGCAATCTGCACACGATTTTGGATTGTCCTGGGGGGACTTTTATCGGGGCGGGGGTGAAAACGGTGGTGCTATTTTTTGAGAAAGGACAACCCTTCGACTCTGTTCAGGAACTGCCTTTATTTGCTCAGGGAAAACCTTTAACTGAGGGGATGGCTACTCAGAAAATTTGGTATTACCAACTTGTTCCAGGGCGGAATATGGGTAAAACCAATTCTCTGAATGATGAGGATTTACGGGAGTTTGTCGAGTTACAGGCTACGTTTGCAGAAACAGAAAAATCTTGGCTGGTGGATATTGCTGATGTCGATCGGGTGACGTTCGATTTGTCGGTGAAGAATCCAAATAAGGCTGAGGAATTGGCGTTGCGGGAACCGCAGGAAATTTTGGATGAAATTGCAGTTTTGGATGGGGATAGTACGGAAATTTTGGCAGGAATTGAGGAAATGATATGCCGTTAATAGTTGATAATGGGCAGTTGCCAGTAGGTTGGAAAATAAAAAAACTTGCTGAAGTTTGTCAAATAGAAAAAATTCAAGGTATCTATACTAATTTGCCTTATGTTGGCATGGAAAATATTGAATCTAATACCGCTAGGTTTATTGGTTCAATAAAGCCACAATCTGTAAAAAGTTCAACATTTAAGTTTAATTCTAACCATGTATTATATGGAAGGCTCCGTCCCTACCTTAATAAAGTATTAGCTCCAAGTTTTGAAGGACACTGTTCAACTGAAGTTTTTCCAATAAAACCAAGCGAATGTTTAAATAAAAACTTTCTTCTCTACTGGTTGTTAATGGATTCAACAGTAAAGCGTATTAATGCGACTTGTACGGGTGCGCGAATGCCCAGAGCAAATATGGCTTCAGTGTTGGAGTTTAATTTTCCTCTCCCGTCTCTTTCTGAACAAAAGCGGATTGTGGCAATTTTGGATAAGGCGTTTGAGGGGATCGATCGCGCGATCGCCAACGCCGAAAAGAACCTCGCCAACTCCCGCGAACTATTTGAAAGCTATCTGCAAAATTTAGATGCTGAGAAAGAGCCTCTAGGTAATTTAGTTGATATTAAAACTGGTAAACTTGATGCAAATGCTGCTACTGAAAAAGGTCAATATCCCTTCTTTACTTGCTCAAGAGATATATATAAAATTGACAGATTCGCTTTTGATTGTGAAGCCATTTTACTTGCAGGAAACAATGCAGTTGGTGACTTCAATGTTAAGCATTACAAAGGTAAATTTAACGCTTATCAAAGAACTTATGTAATCACTGTCAACAAAGAGAATAGAATTCTCTATAGATATTTGTATTTTCAGATACTTAAAAGTCTTAAAAATTTTAAATTACAATCTGTTGGTGCAGGTACAAAATTTTTGAAGATAGGCATGATACAAGCTTTACAGATAGCTTTACCTACTCTCGAAAAACAGCAAGAAATTATTTTTATGCTGGATAAACTCGAATCTGAAACCCAACGCCTCGAAACCATCTACCGCAAAAAAATCGCCGCCCTCAACGAACTCAAACAATCCATCCTGCAAAAAGCCTTTACTGGCGAACTCACCGCCGACACCCCAAAAACTATTAAGGAGAAGATTGCTGCATGAACGAAGCCGAAACCCGCGCCGAACTCATTGACCCTGCACTAAAAACCGCAGGATGGGGAATCATCGAAAATAGCCGCATCCGCCGCGAACTTATAGCCCCTGGTCGGTTAATTGGTAACGGTAAGCGCGCTTCATCAGAATACGCCGATTATGTGCTGGTTTATCGGGGTGAAAAACTCGCCGTCATCGAAGCCAAAAAACGCGACTTACCTGACACCGAAGGTTTAGGACAAGCCAAAAAATATGCAGAAAAACTGGAAACCCGGTTTGCCTACTCTACCAACGGCATCGGCATCTACCAAGTAGATATGCACACAGGGGCCGAAGGCTACATCAATCAATATCCCACCCCGGATCAACTGTGGTCAGCCACCTTTAGCGAAGATAACCAGTGGCGAGATCGCTTTGCTGTTATCCCCTTTGAAGACAAAAGCGGTACATGGGAAGCCCGTTATTACCAACACAATGCCATTAAGCACGTCCTAGAAGCGATTTGCCAAGGAAAAGACAGGATTTTGTTAACGATGGCAACTGGTACGGGTAAAACGTGCATTGCCTTCCAACTCGCCTGGAAACTTTTTCAGAGCCGTTGGAACCTCAGCCGACACCCCACCCGTCGCCCTCGTATTTTGTTTCTAGCAGATCGCAATATCTTAGCTAGCCAAGCCTATAACTCTTTCTCAGCCTTCCCCGATGATGCCCTCGTCCGCATTGACCCCAAAGCTATCAAAAAACGCGATCGAGTTCCCAAAAATGGCAGTATCTTTTTCACCATTTTCCAAACCTTCATGACTGGAAAAGATGAAGAAGGTAATCCCACTCCTAAATTCAGCGACTATCTCCCCAACTACTTCGACTTCATCATTATTGATGAATGTCACCGGGGCGGAGCAAGTGACGAAAGCAGTTGGCGGGGTATTTTGGAATACTTCTCCCCAGCAGTACAGCTCGGACTTACTGCTACTCCTAAACGTGAAAATAACGCCGACACATACGCCTATTTTGGCGAACCAGTCTACACCTACGCCCTCAGAGACGGTATTAATGACGGGTTTCTTACCCCTTTTAAAGTCAGGCAAATTGAAACCAACTTAGACGAATATATTTACAGCACCGAAGATGAATTAATAGAAGGTGCAGTAGACGAAGCCAGAACCTACACCGAAACCGACTTCAACCGCATCATCGAAATCGAAGAACGGGAACGCTATCGAGTACAACTATTCATGGAGGTGATCGACCAAAAAGAAAAAACCCTAGTATTTTGTGCTAACCAAGCCCACGCCCTTGCGGTGCGTAACCTGATTAACCAGAACAAAATCAGCGCTAATCCAAATTACTGTGTCCGCGTTACCGCCGATGATGGGGAACTGGGAGAACAACACCTAAGAACCTTTCAAGACAACGAGAAAAATATTCCCACTATTCTTACTACTTCCAAAAAACTATCCACTGGGGTTGATGCTCGGAATGTTCGTAACATTGTGCTGATGCGCCCCATCAAGTCAATGATTGAATTTAAACAAATTATCGGTCGCGGTACTCGGCTATTTGATGGTAAAGACTACTTCACCATCTACGATTTTGTCAAAGCCTACGAACACTTCAACGATCCAGAATGGGACGGCGAGCCCCAAGAACCTGTAGCTGTCACATCTAGGCGATCGGGTAAAGATGGATTGCAAGTGTCTCCAACAAATGACACGGGCAAAGGTAACGAAAATATAGAATCTGTCGGCTCCCGAACCATCAAAATCAAACTAGGTGACGGCAAAGAACGCACCCTTGAACACCGAATGTCTACCAGCTTTTGGAGTCCAGACGGTAAACCTATGAGCGCCACAGAATTCGTAGAAAGACTCTTTGGTGACATTCCTGAACTATTCAAAGATGAAAACGAATTAAGAACAATCTGGAGCTACCCAGACACCCGTAAAGCCTTGCTAGAGGGACTGACAGAGAAGGGTTACGCCGAGGAACAACTAAGGGAAATTAGCCGCCTGATTGATGCCGAGAAAAGTGACCTGTATGATGTGCTGGCTTATATTGCCTATGCCACTCCACCCATAAGTCGCAGAGAGCGCGTCCTCGCTCACAAGGCCTTGATTTTCTCGCGTTATATGGGCAAACAGCAGGAATTTCTGGAATTTGTGCTAGAACAATACATCCAAGAAGGGGTAGGGGAACTCGATCGCTCGAAACTACCTAAGTTACTAGAGTTAAAATATCACGCTCTTCGTGATGCTGTTACCCAATTAGGAAGCATTGCAACTATCAGTGAAGTATTTATTGGGTTTCAGCAGTATTTATATTCACAGGATAGGGTCGCTTGATTAAATAGGTGACTCCCTATCAGGGATTGAAACCAAGCACACTTTGATTCGGTTTGATTCCTGGTTTTTGACCAAAAAGAGTGACCAGCGTTCTGGTTGCGGTCGCCTTCGGTGGCAATCGACAGAGCCAGAACCACCCCAACTGCTTGCCGCTTGGCACTTTGTGATTACCAGTGATTTCTCTTTTGCAGAGATTATACTTAAATCAGGTTGGATAACCACCACCACAAATACAGCAATTAACTCTCTTTTGTCACTTTCGGCAGAAAATAATCTGGGATGGTTATAGCATAAGACTTTTACCAAAAACCTTGATTTCAGCCATTCTGTTGGAAAATAAATGCTCAAATCCTTGATCTATCTACAGTTGAAAATTTGGCTCTTATTTTTAATTTCCCAGAGTGACAAAAGAGGGTTAAGCACCTAGCGAACGCTAAACGGAGTCTAAAAATGTGATGTTTATTACCCCGCTTGTCCTGACAATTATGGCTCAAGTTTCCCAACCGCCAAACACTCAAATTAATGCCCAGGTAGTTAGTGTCGGCGATGGCGACACCCTTACAATCCGCAGTAGCAACGGGCAAAACATAACCGTGAGGTTGGCGTGCATTGACGCCTGAAAGGAATCAAGCGGGAGGACAAGAGGCAGCCAACCGCCTTACTGCGCTTCTTCCAAGAGGCACAGGAGTTAAAGTTCTTCCTGTGGACAAAGACCAGTACGGGCGCACGGTTGGGGTGGTTTTCAGCAATAAAAATATTAATTTGCAATTGCTACAAGAAGGGCAAGCATGGGTCTATGAGCAATACATCAGCAACTGTCGCAGCGCTCAACAATTGCGGCAAGCTCAGAGTTCAGCTCAACAGCAACGGCTTGGGCTATGGAGCCAAGCAAATCCTTGCCCCCCTTGGGACTTTAAAAGAAATCAGTGTGCAGTAAAGCCCGCTGCTGCCCCCCAAAGACCTGCACCGAGTCCACAAAGACCTGTACCAGCTCAACAGAGTAATTGTGACCCGAGTTACCCCGACGTGTGCATTCCACCTGCACCACCTGATTTAAATTGTGGCGACATTTCTCATCGTCGCTTCCGCGTCCTACCCCCAGATCCTCACAAATTCGATCGAGACAAAGATGGTATCGGGTGCGAAAGCTAAATTACTCAAGTAAACCCCGCCTAGCCAATTGATTACGGGGGTTTCATTATGCTCAAATCCTATTTTGTCTCTTGACAGGGCGATCGCTGAAACAGTATTCTGATTGAGCCAGATGCCAGTCAACCTTGAAAACCTTATATTTTAAGCTTCCCCGACCTTGGCTGCCACAAAAAACCTAAAACCCTATCAGGGATTGAAACTGGGGGGATTCTCGAAGGTGGGAATCACTGAGATAGCGGCAAAAAACCTAAAACCCTATCAGGGATTGAAACTTGTGAGATCATTGTCACAAGTAGCGATCGCTTGCCACAAAAAACCGAAACCCCTATCAGAGATTGAAATAATACGGTGAAATATCTCTAAGTACAAAGAAACGAGTATGCAGTCACAAGAAATTACCCCAGAATTTTTTATTAAACCTAATATTGACTTACAGGCAGGTAGTCAAGAATTGTTGACTATGGTTAGTCTTTCCAAAGACCAATTAAGGCAACGATGGAACACACCATCTGGTCAATATATTATTAGTCACTGGAAAGGACATAGTTTTGAGCGACAAAGTTTAGAGTCTCTTGTAGGCAAATACTACGGTCAAACTGACATTAGAGGAATTCCTCTGAATAGAGAAAACCTCACTAAGGTAAACCTGAGCAAAGTCGATCTTTATGGAGCTAATCTAGAAAATGCCATTTTGAAATATGCAGATTTGAGTGAAGCTTGGCTTTCTGAATCAAATATAAAAGGCGCTTGTTTTGATTTTGCAAATATGAAAGGGGTTTTAATAGACAACGTAGAATTTAACAGTAAAACCAGTTTTATGGGAGTTAACTTAAACGCAGTCAATTTCACTTTAGCAGTTCTATTGCAGGACTTTGCAAGTGGACAGCAAAGAATTGAAAATCTAAAAACTCGCCATCCTATTTTAGCAGTTTTCCTGAGAATTACCTGCGATTATGGGCGTTCTTTTACAAGGTTTTTTTTGTGTTGTGTGTTAGTGATATTTAGTTTTGCTTTACTGTACCTTATTCCTGGTTGTTTAAACAAACCAGGCTTTTGGAATAGCCTTTATTTCTCTGCACTAACATTTACTACATTAGGTAGTGATATTCAGCCTGTATCTATGCTTGGAAAAATTTTTTTGATTTTAGAAGCAGCGATTGGTTACTTAATGACTGGATTATTAGTAGCAATTTTAGTCAGAAAAACTATTGGTGATTAATATATTGATAACCATAGTTACAAAAATTTTTAACTCTATTCTTAAGCTTACTGTTTTTTGCTAAAATGTATTTTGCCGATCGCCCGCTAAGTTGCCAGAGACAAACCGCTAGAATCGTTTGGTTTGGCGTGTAAATATTTAGAATTCGTGGCAACCGTTCGATCACTCAAAACATAGAACCTAGCAGAAGACTTGCTTATTACTGAGCAGCCGACCGCAGACATTTCAGCTTTTGCCGCGTCGATCGGGCTTTCCTTATTCCATCACAAAAAGCCCGATCGCCTTGCCGTCAGCCACACTCCGGCACTTGCCGATCGAACTTAAGACAACCGCTTTGGCTGTACCGATCATGCAACCGATCAGGTTTATGAAAAAGCCTGCAATTTGAATTTTTAAAACTGAGAGCAGGCATAGCGCAAAATTTCTGCTGCTACCGTATCCTTGGCAGGCACCGTAGGTACTTTATCCGCGCTTTCTAAGGGAACTTGCTGTACAAAAGCACCTTGGGCATTTACTCTTTCTACTGCTCTCAGCGCTAAAGTCCCTTTGAAGCAGTCGGCTTGGTATCGCATTCCCCTCAACGGCTTTCCTTCAGGGGAATTGGTTACGGTGCGGAAAGAACTTTTTTTGACCCCGGAATCAAACAGGTAAGTCTGAGATGAGCGATCAAAGTATATCTGATTGCCGTCTTCGGTCGTCACCACTTTTACCCATTGCTCCGGCTGTCTTTGAGCGTAGACCGCTGTTGCAGCGGTAACGCTTAATATTGAGGCTGCAATTACTTGGATCGACTTGTGCATTTGTTTACCTTGGTTTGAACGCAGACTGGTGTAAAACCCTAAGACACAGAAGTTTTGTAGCATAAAAAGTTATGGAGACTCTGTTTCTTAGGGTTTTACACCGATCGCCCAATGTACTTCACTTTTCCTAAAGAGTCGATCGCTCAAAACATCCCATCAAGTAAATCCGTAACGTCTCTTTGGTCGCGGCCGCGATTATCGTCATACACCATCAAGGTATTGAGATTCTTGTGTCTGCTTAACTTTTGCACCTTACGTACATCCCCGTCTGTTGCGTCCAGTGCCGCCGTGATTGCCGAGTGACGGATGCGGTGAGGAGACATCTGTTTTTTAATGCCAGCACTTTCACAGTGACGAACAAGGATTCTTCTCAAGCCGTCGCCCGTCAGCCGATGACCTGTATTAGCAAAGTCGAGAGCCGTAAATAGCGGGGCATCTTGAGAGGAATTGCCACCCCTAGCGTCGAGCCAGTCGGTAATTGCTTGAACAGTGGCCGCCCCCAAGTCCACCACCTCAGCTTGCGTCCCGCGTCCCTTGCCAAAAATCCGCAAAGTCTTATCGGCGGGGTCAAAGTCGCGAATGTTCAACTGACTAATCTCATTTCGTCTCAAAGCATTACCCCACAACAGGCGAAGCAAAGCATAATCACGCTTGCCAGACAAAGTTGCCCGGTCGCACTGCTGCAAAATTCGCTCAAAAGTTGGTCGGTCAACCCCAGTTGTATCGCGGTAACTGGTAACTTTCTCTCCCTTAATATCCCCTAAAGTATAGTGACATACGCCAAGTTTGCGACCCATTTCCACCAGACTTTTGACCGCCGCCAGCCGCCGATTAATAGTCGCTTCCTTGAGTCCCTTGTCGATTAGCTTGGCCTTATATTTAAGTACAACCGACACGGCCTGACGCTCTTCCAGGTGTAGGAACTCCAAAACATTATCAGGGACAGCCGCCGTCCCCGTCATAGTTACTAAAAAATCATTCACGTCCCGCTCATAGGCGCGACGGGTATTTTCGGAGCGCTTGTCGGCAAGTAATTGTTTGAGCACGTCGGGGTCAGTGTCTACAGTATCGAAATACCTTTCAATTTTGGCATCAAGGGAAGCTTCGAGGCGGATGATGGAAGAGTCTGCTTGGTTCATAATTGCGGTCTTGATAATGATACTTTACGCGAACACTAAAGGAAAAAGCAACCCCATCCTTTTAGAGATGGGGTCAAGATATCTAGGCGGCAAACTTCAGTCGCTTAAGTTGGTTCAGAGCCGCGGCCTGATTTTCTTCCTCAAGCACGATCGCCGGAATATTTTCGCCGACCTTCGGATTGAGTTGCTTCGCCAGAACTGCGGCATGAAATTGAAGATGGCCAGAGACAACTCGGTATCCGCCAGAATCCCGGACTAACACGGGCGGAACCACGAAACCGCCGATCGACAAACTGAGCTCGCCTAAAACCTCTAGCTCAAACTGATCAAAGTTGGTTGCAGGAATATCAGAGGTGATCCGTTTGACCGCGACTAGCGAGAGGTTGAGCTTCTTAGGTGCGATCGGTTGCAGCCGTCCCCTTCCGTTGTCTCCCCGGTTCGGCGGTTCGTCATCCCCTGTCCCGATGGCTGCGAGTGCGACTGGTGCAGGTGTTGAAGGTGTTGCGGTTTTTTTGGCTGAAAGTGTTGCAGGTGTAGGCGTTGAAGGTGTTGCGGGTGTTCGATCTGGTACGGGTGCTGTGACGGTTGCGTCGGTTTGGGCGATCGCCCTTTCGACTTCGGCGACAGGTTCAAAAGTTTGTTCGGCTTCGTGTTGGGCGATCGATTCTAAACAAGAGACGGTGGCTTGCCAATGTCCGCGAACTACGTCTGATGCTGTTTGGCTCATTGTGCAAACATAGCGATCGTCCTCGATGCGTCTTGCCAGAGGACAGACGGCGCAAGTCAGCGCGACGGGGGTATTGGGGCGGTCGATCGTTGTGGCTGTAGCAGTTTCGGTTAAAATCATGGGAGTCCTTCTTGGGGCTAATTCCGCCGGCCTTGGGCGTCCAAACTTCGGGCCGGCGGTTGTTTTTTGTACTAGATATATACTAGCAGTGTGTCTAGTTGTTCTCTAGTGATTAAGCTAGTATTTGTGTCTAGTAATTCTGATGAGTCAGCGCTAGTACATTTGTCTAGTTTATGTCTAGATACCGCTAGCGATTGATGGTTCGCTAGCGGTCGGGCAACGGCTAGCTAACGGCTAGCACCTCAGCTTTTGTAACCAGGACTTTCAACCTCGCAGCGATGTTGACCCGGTTGCCCCTTGCATCCGCGCCTTTAGCTTTGGCAAGCTTGCGAATGTCAGCGAGTGACATTTTGTTGAGTAGCGTTTCGATGTCTGTAGCGGGTGACTCTGGCGCTGTCGGTGCGATCGTTTCTACTGGTGTAATGTCGGCTGGTGTGGACTGAACATCAATTACTGATTCATCTGGCACTGTCTGTGACTCTGGCGCGGTTGGTGCGAAAGGCTCCGGTGCGATCGGTTGTGTCGGTGCAGTGTCGGCTGGGGACAGAATGCCGATCGCGTCGGTGGCAAACTTGACTACCAGTGCATCTTTGAATGTAGCGATTTCAGTCGGATCAACGTGGTGCAGCATCATCAGCGCCTGGTCTACTTGGGAGAGCGCACTTTGGCAAGCTTGCTCGACCGACAACAGTTGCTGCTGATGCTCTTGAAGTTCGCTCAATTTCGCTTGTAGAGCTGCGATTTGGGCGTTGGTGGTATCAATTGCTGTAGCGATTTGGGCAAATTTGGCGGCGAGTAATTGCATGATTTTTTCCTGTGGTGTGTAGTGTGAAGTGGCTGCTAGCGTCGGGTTTGTGTCGTTCCCCCTCAGCTATATTTATATACTAGCAATCTGTCTAGTATTTGTCTAGCGATTAGTGTCTAGTATTTGTGATAGCATTAATGCTAGTATATATGTCTAGCTTATATACTAGACAAGAGGCTAACAAGGTGCTAGATTGTAGCTAGTTTATTACTAGACAGAATTATGACAAGCGAAACCAATAAGCCCGAAACTTCTACGACTAAACGGCTCCAGCTCAATTTGAGACTGGACGGACGGGAGGACTTGCTAGAAGCTATCAAGGCCACCGCCGAAACTAACGGCTTAAGCGTCAATTCTTGGGTTGTGGGGTTGCTGGAGTCAGCGACGGGGATGAAACCTGCTAGTGCAGCGCCGACAGGTGGGGATTTAGAATCAACCATCGCCCCCTTGCTAGACAAGTTGCTAGCAGAGAAGTTAGCCAGCTTTGAGGAACGGCTGGGAAAATTGAGTGCCTGAGTGAGTCATCGCCACCACCATCACTCAGGCAAGAATTAGAGGCTAAGGATAAAGAATTGGGATCAAGGACGCGGCAACTAGAAGAGCAAGACCGGGAACTGTTAAAGTTTCATGAGCGGATCGGGGACTTATGGCTTAAGGTGCCAGATTTGAAGGAGCAACTCGATATCGAGCGCGCTGATCGTAAACTCATTGAGGAGGAATACTGGGATAAGGTGGAAGCTTTCACAGAATTACGATCGGAACTTGCCAAACTCCAAAAAAATCTAGCCACTGCTAACCAACAATTAGAGGGAGTGACAGCCGATCGAGCGCAACTCCAAGCCCAACTCGCAGAACTGCAAGCGCAACTTGCAACACTGGCAGCCGATCGGGAAGAACTCGCCCAACTCAAGAAAGAAGCCAAGGAAGCTGCGGAAGAGGTACACCGGGAGGGAAGGTCGATCGAGCTTGAGAAAGTCCGCTGGCAGCAGCAACTGAGCGACGCCAGGGCTGAACTAGAAGAGGCGAAGGCAACTATTCTCAAGCAAGGCGACAAGATTCGGGAATTGGAGCGCGGGTATAGCTTGAAGCTTAACCCTGTGGAGTCTGCTTTGCGCTTGGAGATTGCCGAACTCCGATCGCAACTCGCCGACCTGGAACAGAATCCAGCGACTGCCAGCCAAGATTTACCAGAAGCGGCCGACC